>DAIERH010000223.1 GCA_027346925.1 Geobacter sp. | reverse complement strand
GGGGGTGGAAGGGTGACCCTGGCCATGGACACCATTACAGACCTGGACCTGAAGGATGAGGAGTACCGCAGCATGCTGATCAGGAACCTCACGTCCGACGATTTCTTCGATGTGGCCCGCCACCCGACGGCGTCATACACCATTACCGGTTCTGAAGCTCTGCCCGAGGCAGCGCCCGGCTCGCCCAACTACCTCATCAAGGGTGGGCTTGAACTCAACGGCATCGCACGAAGCCTTTCTCTCCCCACCGAGATAGTCCCCATGGGAAAGGGCCAACTCAAGGCACATGCCGCAATAGACATCGATCGGACTCTCTGGGGGGTCATCTACGGTTCGGGGCGTTTCTTCGAGAAATTGGGCATGCATCTGGTCAGCGACATGATCAGCATCGAATTCTTCCTCGTCGCCGAACGGGGGTAACACCCCATCCTCGGCGGAATCAGGGGAGAGAACTGGAAGGGGCGGCCCGGCGCACCTTTTTCAACGCCGGCCGCCTTTCGCCTCCATTCCCTTGGAGAGGAGTTTGGCCAGTTCCGAAATATCCACCTTCTCTTCCCCCTCCCGGGGTTGTCTGGAGCCACCCTTTCCCTGCTTCATCATCAGGTAGCCGGAAGGATGGGACCCGGATGCAATCGCCCCCACCGGGCTGCCCCCGGCTACGGGCTGCGTAATACCCAGGATTTGTAATCTGTTGTGAGAAAGTATCGGGATATCCATCGCTAGCCCCTTTTTTATTATTATACGACACCGGGGATAAATAGACAACCGTACCCCACTCAAGAAGGGGAAGAGGGAGGGAAACGGCGCCTTGCCCCGCTTGCCGGGCGCGGCGAATGTGGTACACCAGAGCCATGGCTCGACGTTCTTCCACCAGGGGGTATCTATTTATGGCCGTTGTTCATATCGGGTGCAGCGGTTTCAGCTATCCCCACTGGCAGGGACCATTCTACCCAGAAGGGCTGACCCGGCGGCGCTGGCTGGCCCACTACTGCAGCATCTTCGCCAGTGTGGAGTTGAACGTCACCTTCTACCGCCTGTTGAAGCCGGACACCTTCGATCGCTGGAGGGAGGAGACACCGTCGGGCTTCGCCTTTAGCGTCAAGGGGAGCCGTTTCATCACCCATGTCAAACGGCTCGCGGAGCCGGAAGCGCCCCTGGAGCGCTTTTTCTCCGGGGTATCGCACCTGGGCGAAAAACTCGCCGCAATCCTCTGGCAGTTCCCCCCCGGCTTGGCCTGCGACACGGAACGGCTGGCCCGCTTTCTCGAAGCCCTGCAACCGTATCCGGTCAGGAATGCCCTGGAGTTTCGTCACGATAGCTGGTTGAGGGAGGAGGTGTTGGAGGTGTGTCGCGCCCGTAACGCATCACTCTGCATGGCGGACTGGCCGCCGTTCATCGCCACGACCCCGCTGACTGCGGATTTTGTCTATATCCGCCGCCACGGGCAGGAGGGGCGCTACAGCAGCTGTTATAGTCCGGCGGAACTTGAGGCCGACGCCCGGCGCATCCGCGCATACCTGGCAACCGGCCGGGACGTGCACATCTACTTCAACAACGATTACCACGGCTATGCGCCCCGCAATGCGCTGGAATTGACGGCCCTGCTGGCCTGCTCCCCACCGGGCCCACGGCCGGGACCTACTTGAAGCGGGAGAACACCTTCTCCAAGGCCTGTTTCAGTTCGCCTGCGGCCTTTTCCACCCCTTCCTTCAGCGTATCCCAGGCCTCACCCCCCGTTTTCTGCACTTCGTCCCATCTTTCCCTTACCACCATCTTTTTCCGGCGCAGTTCCTCTATCTCCTTCATCAACTCGGCCTTGGTCTCCGAGGAGACCATCGATGTCCTGGCTTCGATCCTGTCGATCTTCGCCTTCCACTCCTTGAGCTGCGCCTCCAGCTTCTGGCGATATTCCTCTTTCCTATCCATGTCGCTACCCCTTTAACTGGAAGGCAACCTTGATCGCCACCTGGTATTCGGCAACCTTGCCGTCCTCTCCGATGTGCCCCCGGATTTCCTTCACTTCGAACCAGGAGAGCTTGTCCAGGGAGGCGCGCGCCTTGGTCACGGCCGTTTCTACGGCCGCCTCGATGCTCGTGCGGGAAACTCCGATAATCTCCACCTTTTTGTAGATTCTGTCCTCGCCATACATGGGGACCTCCTCTCACACCGGGATTGGCATCTGTTAAACAATAGCACGGGCCTGGCCGGCCGCAACTCCCGGCCAGGCCCGTGCTCCTGGAGTGAAACCATTGAGACTTTTAATTTGCCCCCTTGACATATCGCCGCGACCCTCCACAATTAACTGCATAGCAAATTCCCATCAAGGGGACATGCCATGAAAGTTCCCAAGTCCGGCGAATGGCTCGTTCCGCTCCCGTGCAGGAGCGACAAGGCGAACACCGGTGGCCGGGTTTACGGCATTGACACCTGGTTAACGCGCAAATTTCTGCAAACCATTGGCGCCCCCCCGTTGCGGGTGACATTGTGGGATGGCACGGAACTGGCGACGCCCGGCTCCCCACCCGTCATCGGCATGGTGATCCGCGACCGGGGCGCCCTGTGGCGTCTTCTGACCAATCCCCTCCTCCACTTCGGGGATGATTACAGTGCCGGCCGGGTCGAGATCGAGGGGGGGCTGGTGCAGTTCATGGAAACCGTCTACCGGTCCATGGACCAAACGCCCAAGTTCCGGCGGACCTCCGATCCTGCCGCCTATCGCCGCCATCAACCCAAACTGAACTCCCTCGCGGGAGCACGTCAAAACATCCACCACCACTACGATGTGGGCAATGCGTTTTACCAACTCTGGCTGGACGCGGAAATGCTCTATACCTGCGCCTACTTCCCGGAGCCGGATGCCTCGCTGGAAGACGCGCAGATCGCCAAGATGGAGCTGGTCTGCCGCAAGCTGCGCCTGCGGCCGGGGCAGACCGTGGTGGAGGCCGGCTGCGGCTGGGGGGCGCTGGCACGCCATATGGTCAGGCGCTACGGGGTCACGGTCAGGGCGTACAACATCTCCCACGAACAGATCGCCTATGCGCGGGAGCGCGCCAGGGCCGAGGGAGTGGAGGGGCGGGTCGAGTATGTGGAGGACGATTACCGCGCCATTACGGGAAAATACGACGCATTCGTTTCCGTGGGGATGCTTGAGCATGTGGGACCGGACCATTATCATGAGCTTGGCCGCGTCATCGATCGCTCCCTGACGGAACACGGGCTCGGCCTGATCCACACCATCGGGCAGAACGTGGCGGCCCCCATGAGCCCCTGGTTTTTGAAACGGATCTTTCCCGGCAGCTACCCCCCTACCCTGCGGGAGATGATGGCGCTCTTCGAACCCCTGGAATTCTCCGTCCTGGATGTGGAAAACCTTCGGCAGCACTATGCGAAGACGTGCGAACACTGGCTCGACCGCTTCGAGCATCACCGGGACCGGGTACGGGAGATGTTCGATGAGCGGTTTATCCGGGCCTGGCGGCTCTACCTGTCCGGCTGCGTCGCGAATTTCAACCTCGGCACCCTGCAATTGTATCAGGTCGTATTCTCGCGCCCCACCAACAACCTGGTCCCCTGGACCCGGTCCCACCTCGCCGCCTTCGCCGGTGCGTCCTGATGGAAAGTTGCGATGTGCTCATCGTCGGTGCCGGGCCTGCAGGGTCCACCTGTGCCGGCAGGCTCGTGCAGGCCGGGCTCGATGTGCTGCTGCTGGACAAGCAGACCTTCCCGCGGCCCAAGCCGTGTGCCGGCTGGATAACTCCGGCGGTGCTGGAGGCGCTGGAGATCGACATCGAGGACTACCGCCAGGGGCGGGTGCTCCAGGAAATCACCAGCTTTCGCACCGGCCTGATTCACGGACCCGAAGTAGTAACCCGCTATGGCCACACCGTAAGCTACGGCATCCGGCGCAGCGAGTTCGACCACTATCTGGTGCAGCGCAGCGCCGTGCGTCGGGAGATGGGAGAAGCAGCAACTGTTTTGGAACAAAGCAACGGGGAATGGATTGTGAATGGGCGCATCAAGGCCCGGCTCCTGGTTGGCGCAGGCGGCCATTATTGCCCGGTGGCCCGCCTCCTGGGAGCAAAAATCGGCCGGGAGCCGGCCGTTGTTGCCCAGGCAGCGGAGTTT
>DAIERH010000222.1 GCA_027346925.1 Geobacter sp. | reverse complement strand
GCAGTGGCTAATAGAGTCCCCGCAGCCCTTGTGGGATGCGCGTAGATTATCATTCGGGGCTGGGGGCAGGTTGCCATGAAATGAGTCAGTTGCAGCCCCCCCTCCCGTTGCGGGAGAGGGGCTTTTTAGCGGGCCTGATGAAATCTGAAGAAGATCCTCTAATTTATCCAGTTGCGAACAACATGGCAAACAGTGGTGCAGCTCCCCGACGGTACGGCGGTACTGAACGGTGTATATGCGTTTATTTCGGTGCTTCCACCGCCAATGGTGTTCGCGGCGCTCCCCTCGAACGCGGGGGTGTCGAGTCCGGCAAAATGTTGGCTTGCCAGAGTGGTGGTATTGTGGCAGTTGTTGAGACGTTGTGGCAGTTGGTGCAGAAGATGCGCGCCGGAGGGGTCGCGCTGCTGGTGGGATCAATCGAGCCCAGGTGCAGGAGGTGCAGATTGACCTGCGTGACGCCGCCATCGAATGAGATGTTTCCGGAGTAGAAACTGTTGTACTGCGGAGTTTGCGGTGCTGTGCCCTGCTCGTGGCAGGTGAGGCAGTCGGTATCGACATTGATCGAACCAGTCCTGAAGCTGGGGGTGGGTTTACCGCCATGGCAGATGACGTTGGAGCATACTCCACTGGCGGCATCATAGCCGGGGCTGCCAGGCCTCGTTGTCTTTGCGGAAAGACTGGAAACATTGAGGAACGAAACCGTGGCGCCGGCAATACCACCGCCGGCGGTAGCCTTGGCGTGGTTGGTCGTACTGAAGCCAGCGTCGAAATGACAGTAGTCGCAGGTTACGTTAGCCAAGGCCAGATGCGTATCATGGGCAAATTGCCGGTTGGGCGCTATATTGCCTGCCGGCTGCAAACTGTCTGGCGGCGTGTTGTGGCACGAACTGCACCCCGGATTGGTGGCCGGACTGACAGCGTGGCAGACAAACCCGTAGAGGGATGTTTGCGGAGTACTGAAACAGCCTACCCGCGTAACGCCTCCAGCCAGATCCGCGCCATGACATTCGGTGCAGGAGGATGTCGATACGGTTGCGGCCTCTCCGTGCTGAGCAACCCAGTTTGCCGGGTGTTTACCGGTGCTGTCCAGTTGGGGAGCATTGCTGTTACTGTTGCTGCACGCAACGAGCGCAGCCAGTGCCGCTATCAGAAAAACCGCTCTGAGCATTGAAGTCCGTGTGCGCATATCTCTCTCCTATCTGTGGCAGGCTCTGCACAGTTCGTTGTTGGTCCTGCCGTGGCAGCCGTAGCAGCTGGCCGGGTCGAGCTTGCCCTCTATCTTGTGGACCGTCATGTAGTCTCCCCGGTGCGGCATATCCCGGTCGGGACGGTCGCCGTATTTTACGGACGGCTTCATCTCCACCTGGTTGGTGTGGCAGTCGGCACAGAACGAACCCTTGTGGCAAGTGGCGCAGAGCCGGTCGTCGGAGGAGGCGTAGAAACGGTGGTTCTTGATGAAGGCCGGCGTATGATTGAAGCTCGCGAAGGCCTTCAGGGTCCCTTTCTGGTTGTCTTCGTGGCATTCCGAGCAATCCACCGGACCGGAGGCGAGCGCCTCGGGATGGGATGCCGGAAGACTGGGGAGAGTGCTCATCCGGGCGCAGGCCGCAAGTATGACGATCAATCCGGCCAGTGCCAGGATTGGGAATAACGTGGTGGAGCGTATCATTTCGCACCTCCTTTTCCGGTGTAGTTCATGTTGTAGGTAAGTCGTATCAAGCCTCTCAGGTCGTCGATGAACTGCGGATTCTTGCCATAGCTGAGGTCACCGGACAGCGCCAACGCGGGGGTAATGTGGTAGCCGAGGGAACCGATCACCTCCCAGGCGTTACTCACGTTGTTGATCCGCTCTTTGAAGAAATAGCCGATGGTGTCCAGCGAGGTGAAGTACCCTTTTTGGGTATCATACATGGCAAAAACGCGCGCCTCGTGAAAGGAGGCCGACGCCGTAGACGTTGGAATCAATACGCCCGATGTCGTGAATGTCTGAAGCACCGCAAAGCCCGAGCCGGCCCGCAGGTAGTGATAGCCGATGCCGCTGCGCAGCGTGTTGTCCAGCAGGTTGAAACGCGCTTCACCGCCCATGCGGTCGGCATTGCCGATATCTCGGGTATAGTGTTTGTAATCTGCCGTCAGCTCCACTCCCTTGACCAGGCTGTAGGAAGCACTGCCTCCAACGGTGCGGGATAGATCGCTCAAGCCGGTGACGAAGCTGGCGAACATGGTTGAAGCAAAGAACAAGTTCCGTTCACGGTATTCGTTGAATTGACCGGTCAGTACCAGGTCGTGGAACGGTTTGATGTTGAGCAGATAGGTATGTTCGGCAACCCCGCTGGTCTCGGTATTATAGCTGGTATGTCCCATGATCTCCACCATGCGCACCGGGCTCAACCAGATGTCGCCGCCGATGAGCCGGTGGTCGCCCAGTTTGCCGCCGTTCAGCAGGGCGATATTATTCGGGTTCATCAAGGTCGGCGCCTTGGTCTCATAGACCCCCGACGCCCCCAATTCCAGCATCCCACCGTAGCGGTAGTTCAGCCGACCGCCGGTGATGGCGTCACCCTTGCCGTCGGTATTTTCGCCCGCGATGTGGGCTGTATGCACCGTCGCGCCTCCAAAAGCCGAAACCCCGAAGCCCAGCGGAAGGTCTGTGCGGGCGCTCAGGCCGTCCACCTGTTCGTTGACGATCCCCTCGTTGACAAAGAAGCGGCCGGCGCGTGCCTGGGCGTTGGCCTCCCTGAAACGGTATTGCATGTAGCCGTAGGTCAGGCTGCCGTCCGCCTGGTTGTTGTTGAAGCTCTTGTCGCCCAGGTCCAGGCGCCCCCACCCGTAGAGATGGACGGAGAGGTTGCCATCACCCAACTTGTCCATGTCGAGGCCAAGGAACTGGGTGGCGGGAGCGAGATACTTGTTCGGAAAGCCGGTACGGTCATCCTGGGAGACACGGAAAAGGGTAGTCGAGTCGACCGAGGTATCCGCCAGCGCGGCGGCGGGCAGGGTCAGGAAAAACGCGGCTGACAACAAACAGCAAACGGTTTTTTTCATAGGAGCTCTCCTGCGCTGAAATCTATTTGATTGCATTTTTGCGTTTTCGGGCTGGGATCGCGCCGGTACTGCTTCCTGTCAATTTGAGCGATACTCTATAGCGGCAAAAGCGCATAAAATTAATGGCTGCAGCAAAAGGCTCGCTGCCCCCCGCACATCGTAACGCCCAGTCATGTTGTATTTTGCCCTGAACACAGTAAGTGGTATGGTTACTGCCGCAGTTCCTGAAATCAGCCCCGGATTTCTCCGGGGCTTCATAAATTTATTCTGAAAAAACAGCTAGTAAAGCGGACCGGATAAAGCTCTTCCCGTGGGGAATATGGTTGAATTCGTGTATGAACCGTTCAGCTGTCCATCATCCAGGAAATCCAGCGAGTCGTAGATAAGCAACGCCGTATACCAGTGATTGTGCACATATCCACCGGGTTCCCTGGTCAGCATGTTGAGATTGAATGCGGCCCCCAAGGTTCCTTTATTTGGCCATGCAGTGAACTGATTGCCGCCAGCGTCGAAGAAATACGGGTAAACATCCGGGTTATAGTAGATCCCCTTTGTATTGAGCGCGGCTTCCAACGCGGCTAGCCGGCTTGCATACTGGGCTTTCAGTGTATTGATATCCGCGGCTCCTCCCAATGCGATGTCAGGGGCATCGTCCGGATTGAAACCCGCAGTATGGCACGTGCCGCAGACAGGATTAAAAGCCGGGAAGCCGGTGATTGTCCCGCCAATTATCCCCCTCGGTCCCGGACCGCTAGGAGTCTGGGTCACGGGCCTGAGGCTGTGGCTTCCATTGACCGGGGACGAGTTGGCATCTTGGGGAAGGTTGGCAGGGTACATGTGGCAACCGACACACGGCCCTCTGGTGGCGCCGGTATAGGCGGCGCCGACGCCGATCTGGTAATGCTCGAAGCCCGGCGAGCCGTTAGGATTCGGATACGGGGGGGACGCAACTATCGGTTTGAAGTACGATACATGAGTCTGGTATTCATACCCGTTCAAGGCGTAGAGGGTACCGGCGGCACCGAAGTAGTGGGAATTCACGGCAGCAAAGCTTCCCGTCAGAATGGAAGCGGGAGCGGTGCC
>DAIERH010000221.1 GCA_027346925.1 Geobacter sp. | reverse complement strand
GGCGTTACGAGAGTCTCCAGATCGGCATCAAGGTGGAGCGCCGGGAACTCTACCGGCGTATCGATGAACGGGTGGAACGCATGGTGGAGGATGGGCTGCTGGACGAGGTGCACGGGCTGCTGGCATCAGGCTATGGCCGCGACCTGAAGTCCATGCGCGCCATCGGCTACAAGGAGGCCGCCGCCTGCCTGGCGGGCGAGTACGGCCCGGACGAGGCAGTACGGCTGATCAAGCGGGATACGCGGCGTTACGCCAAACGGCAACTGACGTGGTTCAATGCCGACCCTGACATATTATGGCTTGAATATTCAGAGAAGTTTGATACTATTTTACGGCATGCAATTGATTTTTTTGAGCGACAGGAGGAGTGAACCATGGCAAAGGCACCTTTCAATATTCAGGACCAATACCTTAACCAATCCCGCAAGGAGCGCATCCGGGTGGTCGTCAACATGATGTCCGGCGCAAAGATCGAGGGCTTCATCAAGTCCTTCGACAACTTTTCCGTGCTGCTGGAATCCGGCGGCGACATCCTGATCTACAAGCACGCCATCTCCACCATCACCTCGGCGGACGGCAACTTCCGCCTGCACCAGTAACCCACGACAGAACGCCGACAGCTTAGCCTGACAGGGATGGACAGGGGGTTTAACAAGGCTTTTATCCTGTTCATCCTTTAGGCCCTTTGGGTCCGTTCATCCCTGTTTCATTTGTCTTTGATTGCTGTACGTTCCCCGACCGGCAAACACCCATGCAAAGCACCTCCGAAATCACGCCTTCGGCTGTTCAGGATCTCTTCCCGCGGACCAGGAGGGATCGATGAAGGGACTTGTGATCCAGACCGTCACACCCGGTTCCATCGCGGACGAATTGGGCGTAGAGGCCGGCGACCGATTGCTGGCCATCGATGGCCGGCCGTTGCGGGATATCATCGACTACAGCTACCACACCGCGGCGGAGGAGGAATTGCTGCTGGAGGTAGCCAAGCCGGACGGGGAACTGTGGGAACTGGAGATCCAACGGGAACCGGGCGAACCGTTCGGCCTCACCTTTGCAGCGCCTGAGCCGGCCCGCTGCCGCAACAACTGCGTCTTCTGCTTTGTCCACCAACTCCCCAAGGGGCTGCGCAAGCCGCTCTACGTCAAGGACGAGGATTATCGCCTCTCCTTCCTGAACGGCAACTACGTGACCCTGGCCAACCTGAAACCGGCCGAGGTGCGACGCATCGTGACCCAGCGCCTCTCGCCCCTCTATATCTCGGTCCACGTCACCAACCCGGCGTTGCGGGAACATCTGCTGGGCACTCGTGGCATCCCGCCCATCCTGGAGCAACTGCGGCAACTGGCCGGCGCCCGCATCGTCATGCACACCCAGGTGGTGCTCTGCCCCGGCCTGAACGACGGCCCGGAACTGGAACGCACCGTTGCCGACCTGGCCGCGCTCCACCCGGCAGTGCAGTCGCTGGCGGTCGTGCCGCTTGGCCTGACCCGCCACCGCCGGGGGCTGCCGCGGCTTGAACCGGTGGATGGCGAGTATGCCCGAAGGTTCGTTGAGACGTGGCAGCCACGTGCCAAGGCGTTGAAAAAACGCCTGGGCGAACCGTTCCTGTTCCTGGCTGATGAGTTCTATCTCAAGGCCGGCCTCCCCTTCCCAGCACTCAGGGAGTACGGCGACCTGCCCCAGATAGAGAACGGGGTCGGCCTTGTAGCGCTCTTTCTGCGCGATGCGGCCCGGGTGCTGCGGACTGCGCGGCCCATGAAACGCTGCCGTCTGACGGTGGTGACCGGTGTGTCGGCCTTCGGGTTCGTGGCCGAATTCCTGGAGAAACTCGGCGAGAAGGCCGGTGTGGAGATCAGGGCGGTGGCGGTGGAGAACCGCCTCTTCGGCGAAAGCGTCACGGTCTGCGGGCTGGTGGCGGGCAACGACATCATCTCGGCGCTGCGGGGGTCCGAGATCGGCTCGGCACTGCTGGTGCCGGACGTGATGCTCAAGGAGGGCGAAGGGGTATTCCTGGATGACCTGTCAGTGGGAGAGTTGGGTGAGCGACTCGGCTGCCGGGTGATCTGTTTCGAGGCGACCCCGCGGGGGTGTTACGGCGCGATCAGGGAGATCGCCATATGATGTATTGGATGCATGTGACCTATACGTCATACAGGTCACATGCATCGCCCAAGCCGGCACCGGGTTTGAAAACCGGTGTGCCAGGTGCTACCATATGACCATGGAAACCCTTGATCAGGACAAGAGCATAGCCAATCGCTTCACCTGGGCCATCATCCTCACGGCCGTCACCTTTGTCGCCGAGGTGGCGGGCGGCCTGTGGGCCAACTCCCTGGCCCTTCTGTCGGATGCGGCCCATGTCTTCCTGGACCTGTTCGCCCTTTTGCTCTCCCTGGGCGCCATCAAACTGGCCGGATTGCCCGCCACCGAGACCCGCACCTATGGCTGGCACCGCACCGAGGTATTTGCCTCGTTCATCAACGGCGTCACCATCTTCCTGATCGCCGTCGGCATCTTCTACGAGGCGTGGGGGCGGCTGCTCAAGCCCGAAGAGGTCAAGAGCGTCCCCATGTTCGTCATCGCCCTCATCGGCCTCGCCATGAACCTGCTGGCGGCCTCGGTGCTCCACCAGCATTCCCACGACGACCTGAACGTGCACAGCGCGCTCTTGCATGTCATCGGCGACGCCGCGGCCTCGGCCGGAGTCATCGTCGGCGGCGTGGTCATGTACTTCACCAACTGGTACATCGTGGATGCGATCATCTCCATCGGGATCGGCTGCGTGGTCTTCTTCGGGGCATGGCGGGTAGTGCGGGAATCGACCCACATTCTGCTGGAAGGGGTGCCGCGTGGGTTGAAGATCGCCGAGATCGCCGACAGCATGCGGGCGGTGGAGGGGGTGAAGGACATCCATCACCTGAATGTCTGGTCCATCTGTTCCCACATCGTGGTCCTGTCGGCCCATCTGGACGTGACAACCGAATTCAAGCAACGGCAATCAACGGTGATCCACGGCGTCGAACATATGCTGCTGGACAGCTACGGCATTGCCCACACCACCCTGCAGGTGGAATGCATCGCCTGCATCTCGGGCCCGGTCATCCGCAGGATACGGCACCACTCCCATCACCACGACCATGCCCACCATCACCATTGAACCGGAAAAAGTGACTGACTCACGCGAAGACACAAAGGGCACGAAGAAATCTAGCAAATCAAATCGTCTAAAGCACCACACGGTGTTTCCAGGCCATGGATCGCCCTTCGTGATCTTCGTGGCTTTGTGTGAGAACAGAGGGATGATGCGTTGGTAACGGTGAAAGGAAGAGACAATGTGGCGGAGCGGCGCCATTCCGGCTCAAATGGAGTAATCAATCACCTTCGCGTGCCGTCGGCGCTCGGTTTCGCTCCGCTCCAGCATGTCGGCCAGGGTCGCATTGTCCAGAACAGATGCCACGGCCTTCTTCACATCCGCCATCACCAGCCTGATGCCGCAACTGGCCTCGTCGCCGCACTCTTCGCACCGGGTATGGCTGGTGTCGCTCAGACACTGCACCGGGGCAAAGTCACCCTCCAGAATCCTGACCACACTGCCGATGGTGATCCGCCGGGCGTCCAGGGCAAGCGAATAGCCGCCCCCCTTGCCGATCCTGCTCTGTAGGATGCCCCCCTTTCGCAGGGAGAGCAGAATTGCCTCCAGGAACTTCCTGGGTATACCTTCCGCATCGGCCAGTTCGGAAATGAGGATCGGCCCCTCGCTGGCATGGCGGGCCAGATGTTCCAGCGCCTTGAGCGCGTATTTCGTCTTTTTCGAGATCATCATGACCAGGCTCGTGGATAGTATACCGCGCCGTCCATGTCAACAACAAAATTCCAGCGCCACGGTGGTGATATCCGCGGCGAAGGGGAAATCGGCGAGGGGGCGACGTTCTACTTTACCCTGGCGGATGACTAGCGGCCGATACCGCCGTACAACACCGATTTGCGACCTGCCCGGCCTCCCCTCCCGGCAGGTCTTTTTGCATCGAGTTTCACCAAAACCTCCCCGAGCGGATGGTGCTATACTTGACTATCATACAGCACCATCCATTTCACCATGACACGAGGTGATCACAATGAAAGCGATACGCGTCAACGAATTCGGCCCGCCAGAGGTGA
>DAIERH010000220.1 GCA_027346925.1 Geobacter sp. | reverse complement strand
AAAATACTCTTCGCCCTTTATCTTTGTCCATCCTGTGTATCCCGGTACATAAAAAGGTTTCCGATTTATGACGCCACTTCGCCCAACTATCGCTTCCATGAAAGGTTACGTCCCCGGCTACCAGCCGCCGGACATCGCCTCCTGGATCAAGCTCAATACCAACGAGAACCCCTATCCGCCATCACCAAAGGTTGTGGAGGCCATCCTGGCCGAACTTGGCCCGGACGGCGCCACCTTGCGCACCTACCCCAGCGCGTCGAGCCAGAAGTTGCGCGAGGCGGCCGGTGAGCTGTACGGCTTCGATCCCTCCCGGATCATCATGGCCAACGGCTCGGACGAGGTGCTCAACAACCTGATCCGGGCCTGCGCCGGGGAGGGGGAGGAGATCGGTTACGTCCACCCCTCATACTCCTACTACGCCACCCTGGCCGAGATTCAGGGGGCGCGGGTACGCACCTTCGGCCTGACTGACGACTTCCGCATCAAGGACTTTCCCGAGCGTTACGAGGGAAAGCTGTTCTTCCTGACCACACCCAACTCGCCGCTTGGCTTTGCCTTCCCCGTGGCGTACATCGAGGAGTTGGCGCAACGCTGCACCGGCCTGCTGGTGGTGGACGAGGCCTATGCCGACTTTGCCGATTGCAACGCTTTGGAGCTGGTGAAGAACTACGAGAACGTTGTGGTGACCCGCACCCTCTCCAAGAGCTATGCCCTGGCGGGGATGCGGCTGGGACTGGCCATTGCCCGGCCCGAGATCGTCGCGGCCCTGGACAAGATCCGCGACCACTACAACCTGGACCGGCTGGCCCAGGCCGCCTGCATTGCGGCGCTCAAGGACCAGGCGTATTTTGCCGACTGTTGCCGCCGCATATGCGAGACACGGGAGTGGTTCACGCACGAGTTACGCGGCATCGGCTACGACGTCATCCCCTCCCAGGGGAACTTCGTCTTTGCCGCACCGCCGGACCGCGACGGCAGGCGGGTCTACGACGGCCTGTATGCCCGCAAGATCCTGGTGCGTCTGCTTTCCGACCCGCTGCTGGCCCATGGCCTGCGCATCTCCATCGGTACGCGGGGGGAGATGGAACGGACCCTGGCAGCAATAACTGAAATTGGCTGATCAAAGGAGGCGTCATGTCACGGACCGCCACGATTGAACGCATTACCAAGGAGACCAGGATCAAGCTTTCGCTGGATGTGGACGGCACAGGCCAAGCCACGATCTGCACCTCGGTGCCGTTTCTCGACCACATGCTCAACCTGTTCGCCCGCCATGGCCTGTTTGACCTGGAGGTCGAGGCCGCAGGCGACATCGATATCGATTTTCACCACACGGTGGAGGATATCGGGATCGTCTTGGGTGAGGCCTTCAAACAGTCCCTGGGAGATAAGAAAGGCATCCGGCGCTACGGCCAAGCCACGGTGCCGATGGACGAAACCCTGGCTGCCGTCAGCGTGGACATCTCCGGCCGGCCGTACCTGGTGTACAACGTCAACCTGCCCAAGGTGAAGATCGGCGAGTTTGATGTGGAACTGGCGCGGGAGTTCTTTCAGGCGTTTACCAACCATTGCGGCCTGAACCTGCACATCAACGTGATGTACGGCTGCAACGTGCACCACATCATCGAGGCCTGCTTCAAGGCCTTTGCCCGCGCCATGGATGCGGCAACCCAGCTCGACCCCCGGGTGGAGGGGGTCATGTCCACCAAGGGGCTTTTGTAGGCAGGCTTGTTCCGTTTTTCCTCGGGGGAACGAGAAAGGGGCGGTCCATTGGGCCGCCCCTTTCTCGTTCGATGATTGAACAGGTTCTACTTGATACCCTTCAGCAGTTCCCTGGCCTTTTTGGCCTCGTCGGACTTGGGGTGTGTTTCCACCAGCTTTTTCAGCACGTATCTGGCGCTCTTGTTGTCCTTGATGGCCTTGAACGCCAGGGACTGTTTGAGCATGGCCGCCGGGACCTTATCCTTCTGGGGATAGTTCTTGATCACCTCCTGGAAGGCAAGGATGGCCTGATCGTACTTCTTTTCGCTGTAGTAGGTCTCCCCGATCCAGTAATGGGCGTTGGCCGCCAGATCGTGCTTTGGATATTGTTCCAGGAATTTGGTGAAGATGTCCCGCGCGCCGGGCATGTCTCCGGCCTTGAAAGACTCCAGCCCCTTCATGTAGAGGGCATCGGGCGTGGCGGGGACGTCGGCATTCTGCTGCGGCTGTCCGGCGATCTTCTTGTTGAGGTCGTCAAGGGCCGTCTGGAGCTTGATGACGCGGTCCTCCAGGGCGATGATCCGTTTGTTGGCATCGTCACTGAAGCGTTGCAACTCCTCGGAAGGTTTCTTGACCGAGAGCGCGATGTCGTCGATCCTTCCGTTCAGCGCCTGCATCTCGGTCCTGACGCTGTCGATGCTGGCCTGGATGTCGGCGGAGAGCTTGCGCATGGTGGCAACGTCGGATTTGAAGCCCTTTTCAATCTCCCCGAGGCGCTCCGTGGATTCTTCACGGGTGCCCCCCAGGTCCCTTTCCACGGAAAATAGGCGGGTCTTGATGGCGTCAACATCGTTGCGGACCATATCCAGCGAGCCCTGGCTGGCGCAGCCGGCGAGGGCCAGGACAAGTGCCGGGAGTACGAAACGGATCGGGTTCTTCATGGGCATGTCTCCTGCTGGGCGATAGATACCGGGGCCTTTATAGCACGGAAGAGATGGAGGTTTCAATATATGAACGTCCCCCGGCCATTTTCCCGTGTATCGCGGACGACGGCGCGACTAGCGTCACAGGCGAGGTGACGAACAAAATGATTGACAAACAACACCGTTTACAGTAACAATTTTTCGTTTTTGCGTCCGGCACTTGAGCAATAAACAGCTGCAACTATACACAGGAGGAATTGAAGCATGGAACAGTACGCGGTAATTTTCGCCCTGGCCTGCGCCGTGGCGGCTGTCGCCTACGGTTTGGTCTCGGCCCAGTGGATCCTGGGGCTGCCCCAGGGTAACGAGCGGATGCGCCAGATCGCGGCGGCCATCCAGGAGGGTGCCGGCGCCTACATGAAGCGTCAGTACACCATCATCGCCGTGGTGGGCGTGATCATGTTCATCGCGTTGTTTGCCACCCTGGGCGTCAAGACCGCCATCGGCTTCGCCATTGGCGCGCTCTTCTCGGGCCTGACCGGCTTCATCGGCATGTTCGTCTCGGTCCGGGCCAACGTGCGCACCACCGAGGCCGCCAAAAGCGGCATCCACAAGGCCCTCAATGTCGCCTTCAAGGGCGGCGCCATCACCGGCATGCTGGTGGTCGGCCTGGGGCTTCTGGGCGTGGCGGGCTACTACCTGGTTCTGCAGAAATTGATGCCCGACGCACCGGTCAAGGAAGTGGTCAGCCAGTTGGTCGGCCTGGGCTTCGGCGGTTCGCTGATCTCCATTTTTGCCCGTCTGGGCGGCGGTATCTTCACCAAGGGCGCCGACGTGGGCGCCGACCTGGTGGGTAAGGTCGAGGCCGGCATTCCCGAGGACGATCCCCGCAACCCGGCGGTCATCGCCGACAACGTGGGGGACAACGTGGGCGACTGCGCCGGCATGGCCGCCGACCTGTTCGAAACCTATGCCGTGACCCTGATAGCCGCCATGCTGCTGGGCGCCATGGCCTTTGTCGGTAATTCCGCCGCTGTCAGCTACCCCCTGATCCTGGGCGGCATCTCCATCATCGCTTCGATCATAGGCACCTTCTTCGTCAAGCTGGGCTCGAGCGGGAAGATCATGCCGGCCCTCTACAAAGGGTTGATTGCCTCGGGCGTTCTGGCCTGCATCGCCTTTTATTTCGTCACTGTCCGGATGTTTCCGCAGGGGCTCACCAATGCCGCAGGGGTGACCTTCAGCGCCTCCAACCTGTTCATCTCCGCCATCGTCGGCCTGGTGGTGACCGGCGCCATCTTCTGGATCACCGAGTACTACACCGCCACCGAATACGGCCCGGTCCGGCATATTGCCCAGGCGTCCACCACCGGCCACGGCACCAACGTCATCGCCGGTCTGGGGGTTTCCATGAAGGCCACCGCCGCTCCGGTGATCGTCATCGCCGCCGGCATCATCGTCGCTTTCCAGTGCGCCGGCGTCTATGGCATTGCCATTGCCGCCGTCTCCATGCTCTCCCTTACCGGCATCGTCGTGGCCATGGACGCCTACGGCCAGA
>DAIERH010000021.1 GCA_027346925.1 Geobacter sp. | reverse complement strand
GCTGAGGCCGAATTCATCGTTCGGCGTATCGAGGAGCAGATGGGCGGCATCGAGCACTTTTCCATCAATTCGGGGCGTGGCGGCGATGGCAAAGCAGGGCGTGGGTTGAGTTTCGGGGATATGGCCGTGCTCTTCCGGCTTGGCAGGCAGGCCGAGGAGATTGCCGCTGCCCTGGAACGGCGCGGCATACCGTACCAGCAGGTTGGGGTGGCACCCTTTTACTTGGCAGCGGAGATACGGCAGGCCTATTATTGGGTGCAGGCCGCCGCGGGCTCGGAAATCATGGCCGATTGGCTTCAACTCGCAAGCGGCCTTCCGGGGATCGGGGCGGCCAGTATTGAGCGTATGGAGGCAGCGCTTCCCCTGACAGGCGATTTCTTCGCCTGCATTGATGGACGTGCACTGTCCCAGACGCTGCAACGAGCTGTTGTTGAACTTGGACAGACCCTTGATCGGTTTCGGGGTTCCGTCGCCCGCGCCGGTCTCGCCGTTGCGTTGGTTGATGTACTGCCGTTCCTCGCCATTGACCCGAACCACGGCGCCACAGCGAGATTCTTGGAGCTGGCCGGCAGCTTTGGCGGAGACCTGCCCGGCTTCGGCAACCATCTGCGTCGTTTCGCCGAAGCCACGGTCTATGACGAGCGGGCCGAGGCTGTGCCCCTTATGACCCTGCATAGCGCCAAGGGGCTGGAGTTCCCGGTGGTTTTCCTGGCTGGCGCCGAAGAAGGGCTGCTCCCCTGTTCGCTCTGGAGCGACGTGAATATCGAGGAGGAGCGGCGCCTGTTCTACGTAGGCCTTACCCGGGCCAAGCAACGACTGCTGCTGACCTCATCCGCCATCCGCCCCTGGGCCGGCCCTTCGCCGCGCCGCTTATCCCGGTTTATCGCCGAGATTCCGAGGACGTTGTTGACGGATGCGGATGCCGGTCCGGTCAGAAAGGTAAAGGGATCGAAAGATCCAGGTCAGATGGACCTGTTTTGAAGGTCCAGGTGCCACAAGGAAACGGTCATGTATATTGAGGATACCATTGCCGCCATCAGCACCCCCCAGGGGGAAGGCGGGATCGGCATTGTACGGATCAGCGGCAGCCAAGCCGAGGCCATCGGCCATCGGCTCTTCCGCTTTCGCAAGGGAGGCGCCTTTGTCAGCCATTTTTTGCACTACGGCACGGTGGCGGAGCCGACTGGCGGCGCCGTGATCGATGAGGCCATGGCCGTCCTGATGCGGGCACCCCATTCCTACACCCGCGAGGATGTGCTGGAGTTGCACTGTCACGGCGGGATGCTGGTGATGGAGCGCATCCTGGCCTCAGCCCTGGCTTGCGGCGCCCGCCTGGCCGAACCGGGGGAATTCACCCGCCGGGCCTTCATCAACGGCAGGATCGACCTGATGCAGGCCGAGGCGGTCATGGACGTTATTACCGCCAAGACCGAGGCGGCACTCACCCTTGCTCAACGCCAGCGAGAAGGCGCCCTGTCCGTCAGGATAGATGCGATCCGTCAGTCGCTGACGAGGAGCTTGGCCTTTATCGAGGCCTCCATCGACTTCCCCGAGGATGACATCGGCGAGACCGACACTGCTGCCCTGCGGTCAGGTGTAACCGGGGCGCTTGATGAGATCGGCACCCTGCTGGCAGGGTTCGACGAGGGCCGTATCCTGCGGGAGGGAATTTCCGTGCTGATCGTCGGCAAGCCCAATGCCGGCAAGTCCAGTCTGCTCAACTGCCTGCTCAGGGATAATCGCGCCATCGTAACCCACATCCCCGGCACCACCCGCGATATCATCGAGGAAACCGTAAATCTGGGAGGTCTGGCGGTCCGCCTGCTGGACACGGCCGGCATCCGCCACACCGATGATGTCGTGGAGCGCGAAGGGATCATGCGGGCGCTGGATAAGATCCAGCTGGCCGACCTGGCGTTGTTCGTTCTCGATTCGTCGCAGCCGTTCGGTGATGAAGACCGGATGATTCTCGATGCCCTGGGCGAAATAACGACCATCGCTGTTTTGAACAAGATTGATCTGCCTCGACGCATCGAATTCCCTTCCAAGGTGGCCCAGATGCCGCACGCCGCCCTGTCGGCCCGGTCAGGCGCGGGCGTGGACGGCCTTCGTGACCTGATTCGCGCGACCTTTTTGCATGGATCGGCCCTTGATAGCCGTGAATTTGTTGCCCTGTCCCGCGCCCGTCATCGCGACGCCTTGGTTTCGACCCGCTCGTCCCTCCGGCAGTTTCTTTCCGGCCTGGGAGAGGGCCGGGAGTTGGAAACCCTGGCCATAGACCTCCGTGATGCCTTGTTCGCCGTTGGTCAGGTTACCGGCGTGACTGCCACCGATGATGTGTTGGATGTGATCTTTTCGTCGTTTTGTATCGGGAAATAATGCCCATGTTCCACGTGAAACATGGGGGAGAAATCCATGCACTGCTATGAAACGGAATATGACGTGATTGTGGTCGGGGCCGGACATGCCGGCTGTGAGGCGGCCCTGGCGGCTGCTCGCATGGGGTGTTTCACGCTGCTCCTCACCATCAACCTGGACGCCATTGCCCTCATGTCCTGCAATCCGGCCATCGGTGGCCTTGCCAAGGGACACCTGGTCAAGGAGATCGACGCCTTGGGTGGCGAGATGGCGAAGAACATCGATGCCACCGGGATACAGTTCCGCATCCTTAATACCCGCAAGGGGCCTGCGGTGCGTGCCTCGCGGGCCCAGGCCGACAAGCAGCTCTACCGCTTGCGCATGAAGCGGGTTCTGGAGCGGCAGGACAACCTTTTACTCAAACAGGGTGAGGTGACCGGACTCTACCGGGAGGGGGATGAACTGCGCGGTGTGGACACCCGCTCCGGCATCCGCTTTCTCGGCAAGACCGTGGTGTTGACCACCGGCACCTTCATGCGCGGCTTGATCCATATAGGCCTCACCAACTATCCCGGCGGCCGTGCCGGCGATCTCCCCTCGGTCGGCCTTTCGGACCAGCTTAAGGAACTAGGCTTCCTGGTTGGCAGACTCAAGACCGGAACGCCGGCGCGCCTCGACGGCAGGACGATAGATTTTGCTCGTCTGGAGGCCCAGTACGGCGACGATCCGCCACAGCCCTTTTCCTTCTCGACCGAGCGCATCACCATGCCGCAGGTGCCGTGCCACATCGCCTACACCAACCCCCGTTCCCATGACATCATCCGTTCGGGACTTGACCGTTCGCCTCTGTACGCCGGGGTAATCGAGGGCGTCGGGCCACGTTATTGCCCTTCCATCGAGGACAAGGTGGTGCGCTTCCCGGACAAGGACCGGCACCAGACCTTTATCGAGCCCGAGGGCCTGGATACGGTGGAGGTCTATCCCAGCGGCATGTCCACCTCTCTCCCTATCGATATCCAGATACCCTTCTACCGCTCCATCGAGGGGCTGGAGCGTGTCGAGATCATGCGGCCGGCCTATGCCATTGAGTACGACTACGTGGACCCGATTCAGCTCCACGCCTCACTGGAGACCAAGCTCATCCGTAACCTCTATCATGCCGGTCAGATCAACGGCACCTCGGGCTATGAGGAGGCCGCCGCGCAGGGGCTGATGGCAGGCATAAATGCCGCCTTGCGGGTCAGGGGGCGAAAGCCGCTTGTGCTGGAGCGCAGTGACGCCTATATCGGGGTTATGATAGACGACCTGGTGACCCTCGGCACCAAAGAGCCGTACCGCATGTTCACCTCGCGCGCCGAATACCGCCTGCTTCTGCGCGAGGACAACGCCGACCTGCGGTTGCGCGAAAAAGGGTACGATATCGGTCTTGTGGCGGATCGCGAATTCTGCAGGTTCCTGCAAAAGCGGGAGCAGATTGCAGCCGAGTTTGAGCGCATCCGTACCCGCCGGCTACAGATGGATGCGGCGGAACAAGAGTTTCTTTCCATGCATTCTTTGGCCGATATGCAAAAAGGTACCACCTTTGAGCAGTTGCTCAGGCGGCCCGAGATTACGTATGCAGGATTGACGGAATTCGATGATGTTTCACGTGAAACACCTCCCGAGGTGCGGGAGCAGGTGGAGATTCAGGTAAAATACCGTGGTTACATTGAACGCCAGCTCGAACAGGTGGAGCGCTCCCGCAAGCTGGAAAGCACACAACTGCCGGCGGAACTGAATTATTATTCCATCAATGGCCTGACGACTGAGGTTCGCGAAAAGCTGGCGCGGAATCGTCCCGACACCTTGGGGCAGGCCTCCCGCATTCCGGGGGTAACGCCTGCGGCCATCTCGGTACTGGCTATTGCGTTGAAATCGCACACATGGGAAAAACAGGGACAATGAACCAGCAGGAGAATACGTGATTCGACACGCTATTGAACAAGGAGCGAGGGAAGCGGGGCTGGCTGTTCTGGATGCAAATATTCATGCTTTGGAAATCTTTGCCGCTGAATTACGGAAATGGAATAGAACAGTCAACCTGACGGCCATAACTGGAGATGATGAGATTGCCGCCAAGCATTTTATCGATTCACGGATCCTCGCCGAATATGTGCGCGATGGCGAAAGCGTGTTGGATATGGGGTCAGGGGCGGGAATACCGGCAATTCCCCTGAAGATATTCAAGCCTGCGGTGAATGTGATATCCGTTGATGCGGTCGGGAAAAAAATACTATTCCAGCGACATGCGGCGCGATTGCTGAAGTTGGAAGGATTTGAAGCGGTTCATGCACGTGTGGAAAGCCTGTACTCAACGTATCCGCGCCGATTCGACGTGATAACCTCACGAGCATTTTCCCGGTTGGAGCACTTTGTGGGCCTCGCCCATCCGTTGCTTGCAGTTGGTGGTCGCATGATCGCCATGAAAGGACCTGCTGGCGTGGACGAAATCACCAACGCCGAGTACGCCCTCGGCAGCCTCGGTTACGAAATCTCATGCAATTACCCTTACCGTCTTCCATTCGGCATGGGAGAACGCAACCTGATCGTTATAACCGCCCTCAATGCCCGATAAATGGGGCTTCGGAAGGAAATCTCCAAATATTTGCCTCTGGGCGTTTTTTGCGACGAGCCCTTATCAAGCCCTGTCTTTGGGGGAACGGCTTGTTGTAGGGCATTTTTATTCGTTTGGGCTGAAAAACAAAAGAAGACCTGTTTTTTAGCTGAGAATGAAGTTGCAGAGCCGACATTTCTGCACTAAAGTGATTCGATAAGCTGTGCCGGATGCTCTGGTTCGAGTTATGGTAGGCATACTCTGACGACGATGGAGAAAAATGTTTCGCATGTACTCCCTTTGCGTTTCAGAATAATCATGGCACGGCAGCAGGCCGGGTCATCAACCGGGAGCAGAACTACGTATGGATGTGCGTATCTATTATGAGGACACTGATGCCGCCGGCGTTGTGTACCACGCCAACTACCTGAAGTATTTCGAGCGGGCCCGTACGGAATACTTCAGGGCACGTGGACTGTCCGTTACGGAATTGGCGTCTGACGGTTTCGTGTTTCCGGTGGTGCGGGTGGAGATGGACTTCAAGGCGCCGGCGGTGCATGACGATCTGGTATTGATACGGACATATCCAGAGCAGGTTTCAGGATCGTCCTTCGTAGTACGGCAACAGGCGGTTCGGAAGACCGATGGCAAGCTGCTGGTGGATGCGCTTATAACCCTGGTCTGTGTCGGACCAGGGCTAAAGGCACGGCGTATCCCGCCCGTCGCCAGGCATGTGCTTGAGAAAGAACTTGCCACGGCAGTCGCATGAATTGCGCGGTTTGGAAGGTAAGGGAAGAGTGCCGTCAGGCGAGAAAGAAGGTTCAGCAGTCAGATGACAGAGGTAATGGCAGATGTCAGACAGGGTCACCCGCCGAATGCGCCGGGGCGCATCGGCCGGGAGGAGGCCCTCCGGTTTCTGGAAACGGGGGAACTGTTTTCCATCGGCCGCATGGCCGACAGGATACGTCGCAGGTTTCATCCCGATAACCGTGTGACGTTTGTTGTCGATCGTAATGTGAATTACACCAACATCTGCGATTCCAAATGCAGCTTCTGTGCCTTTTACCGTCATAAAGGGGCGGCTGATGCCTATGTGCTTTCGCCGGATGAGATATTTAACAAGATAGCCGAACTGGTTGAACAGGGAGGCACACAACTCCTGATGCAGGGAGGTCTCAACCCCGAACTGAAGATTGATTTTTTCGAGGGGCTGTTTCGGGAGATCAAGAAACGTTTTCCGGCCATCCAGAACCACTCACTTTCGCCGGCCGAGATCGTCAGTATTGCCGAATGTTCCGGCCTGGGGACGGATGAAACGGTTGCGCGTCTCAAGGCTGCGGGGCTTGATTCAATCCCCGGCGGCGGGGCCGAAATCCTGGTGGATGAGGTGCGCGGCAGCATTGCGCCCAACAAGATCGGCTGGCGCCGATGGGCCGATGTCATGCTCACGGCCGCCCGGTTGGGAATGCCGACCACCGCCACCATGATGTTCGGTAGCCGGGAGAAACCGGCTGACATTGTGGAACACCTCTTCCGGGTGCGAGAGCTCCAGGATGATGGCGGCTCCTTTACGGCCTTTATCCCCTGGACGTACCAGCCGGGTAATACCGAGTTGGGCGGCACCACCGCCACCGGCGTCGAATACCTGAAGGTACTGGCTTTGTCGCGCATCGTACTGGACAACATTCCCAACATCCAGGCCAGTTGGGTCACCCAGGGGGCCAAGATGGCGCAGGTGGCGTTGTTTTTCGGCGCCAATGACCTGGGGGGCACCATGCTGGAAGAAAACGTGGTGGCAGCGGCAGGATGCAGCTTCCGCATGTCGCGTGAAGAGATGATCGCTTTGATACGCGGCGCCGGCTTCCGTGCGGCCCAGCGCACCACCACCTATCACATCATCAGGGAGTTCCTGGCTTGACAGTGTCCACTCAGCAGGCCGGAGCTTGCGAAATCATCACCGATGCGAAGCGCCTTACGGAAGTTGCGGCGATCCTGGGGCGACAGACCGAAGTTGCCGTTGACCTGGAGATGGACTCACTGCACCACTACCGGGAAAAAGTCTGCCTTATCCAGGTGTCAACCCGCAGAGAGAGTTGGCTGATCGATCCGCTGGCGCTCAAGGACCTGGACGCTCTTGCCGGGCCGCTCGGCAATCCCGGAGTATTGGTCGTGATGCACGGGGCCGATTATGATATCCGTTCCCTGCATCGTGATTTCGGGATCGAGGTGAACAGCCTCTTTGACACCATGATTGCCGCCCGTTTTCTGGGCAGTACCGAATTCGGCCTGGCAGCCTTGCTCAAGGCGCGCTTCGGCGTTGAGTTGAACAAGAAGTACCAGAAGGCCGACTGGAGCAAGCGCCCGCTAAGTCCGGAGATGTGCGCCTATGCAATGGCGGATACGGCCTATCTGCTTCCCTTGTATGATCAACTCCGCGGAGAATTGGAGGAAAAGGGCCGCTTGTCCTGGCTGGAGGAAGAATGCACCCTGGTGTGCCGGGCGCGGGTCACGGAGAAGGACGGTCCGTTGTTCCTTTCGTGCAAGGGGGCCGGGAAGCTGAAGGGGCGCAGCCTGGCCATTCTGGAAGGGCTTTTGGGGTTGCGGGACCGCCAGGCGCGGGAGCTGGACCGTCCGCCGTTCAAGGTGATTTCTGCGGAGACGCTGCTGGAAGTTGCCGAAAAGAGACCGCGCTCCTTGAATGAACTGGTTACCATAAAGGGAATGACGCCTGGCCAGATACACCGCCATGGCGACGGTATCCTGGCGGCCGTAGCGGCAGGGTTGGCCATGGCCGAGGATGAACTGCCGCGCTTTCCCCGCAAGCCCCGCGAGGAAACCACCGATGGGGCCAGGGAGCGCCTGAAACGGCTCAAGATGTGGCGGGAGCGGCGGAGCGCGTCCCTTGGCCTCGAACCGGGTGTGGTGGCCCCCAACTGGTTGCTGGAAGGGATTGCGGACCTGGACGAGGCATCCGGCCTTGCCTTGAACGGTATCGCAGGCATGCGGGAGTGGCAGAAGCGTCTCTACGGGAAAGAGGTGACGACGATAGCCTCCGGGAGAGATTCGGGAATCATATCATAGGGGCAAACCTGGTGTTTGCCCGGTAGATGGGCGAGCGATGAGGATCGCCCCTGCGGGGAACTGTGCATGCAACAACCTTATTTGAGCATCGTTGTGCCGGTGTACAACGAGGAGACCAACCTGGGGCCGCTGATGGAACGGCTGTATCCCGCCGTTCAAGGGACGGGCAAGTCGTTCGAGATCATCTTTACCAACGATGGCTCCCGTGACCGGTCACTGGAAATTTTGCGCCGCATGGTACGGGACTATCCCGGCGTCAAGGTGTTGGAATTCAACGGCAATTTTGGCCAGCACATGGCCATTCTGGCGGCCTTTGAAATGTCGGGGGGCCAGATCGTGATCACCCTGGACGCCGACCTGCAGAACCCGCCGGAAGAGATCCCGCGCCTGGTGGCCGAGATCGAGAAAGGGCACGACGTGGTCGGCACCAGCCGCCGGAAACGTCAGGATACCCTCTTCCGGCGGCTGGCTTCGCGCATCGTCAACATCACCACCAACAAGATGACCGGCATGCACATGAAAGACTATGGTTGCATGCTGCGGGCCTACCATAGGGATATCATCGAGAACATAAACCGTTGCCAGGAAACCACCACCTTTATCCCGGCCCTGGCCCAGACCTTCTGCTCCAACCCGGTGGAGATCGAAGTTGCCCATGCCGAGCGGGCCGCTGGCGAGAGCAAGTATTCACTCTATAAGCTGGTCAGGCTCAACTTCGACCTGATGACCGGTTTTTCGGTGGTACCGCTGCAACTGTTCGCCCTGTTCGGCATCCTCACATCGTTGCTTTCCCTGGCATTCGCCCTGTTCCTGCTGGTCCGGCGTTTCATCGTCGGCGCCGAGGTGGAGGGGGTCTTCACCCTGTTCGCCATACTGTTTTTCTTCATCGGCATCATTATCCTGGGGATCGGCATTGTCGGTGAGTACGTGGGCAGGATCTATCAGGAAGTCCGCAAGCGGCCTCGTTTTGTGGTCAGGAAGACCTATGGCTTTGAAGAATAATACGATCATCGTCTGCGCCTACCATAATGTGGGCTACCGTTGCATCGAGGAACTGGTGCGGCAGGGAGCCGAGATCAGCCTGATCTTTACCCATGAGGATTCGCCCGCCGAAGAGATCTGGTTCGACTCCGTGCGCGAGTTGGCGAAACGGCACGGCATCCCTTATCTGACGTCGGATATCAATGAGCCTGAAAACGTGGAGAGGGTGCGAACGATTGCCCCGGATTTCATCTTCTCCTTCTATTACCGGAATATGATCAAGCCGGTGGTGCTGGATATTCCGAAACAGGGGGCGCTCAACCTGCATGGCTCGTACCTGCCGAGATACCGGGGCCGGGTACCGGTCAACTGGGCCGTGATCAACGGAGAGAGCGAGACCGGCGCCACTCTGCACTACATGGTGGAGAAGCCGGACGCCGGAGACATCGTTGACCAGGAGCGAGTGGAGATTTCCTTCACCGATACGGCCCTGGACGTGTTCCGCAAGGTTACCGTCGCTGCGGTTACTATCATCTCCCGTGCCTGGCCGCTGCTCAGGGAGGGAAGGGCTGGCCGCATCCCCATGGATCTGGCTGCAGGCAGCTATTTCGGCGGCCGCAAGCCGGCCGACGGCCGGATCGACTGGACCAGGCCGGCGGTGCAGATTTACAACCTGATCCGTGGTGTGACCCATCCCTACCCTGGCGCCTTTACCTACCAGGCCGGCAAGAAGGTCGTCATCTGGTCGGCCTGGCCTGTGGAGGGAAACGGCGAACCGGGGCGTATTGTGTCGCGTGAGCCGCTGCTGGTCGGCACCGGAGAGGGATTGCTGGAGATCAAGTCGCTACAGGTGGATGGAGAAACGGAAATGGCGGTGCCCCCATTCCCATTAGCAGAAACGAAATTTGAATAGAAACCGCCGGGTTCGGAAATGGCGTCGTATGCACGGCGCGTGAGGACCGCGGGGCGAGGCGTAGTATCCGCTGGGCATAAACCAGCGCTACGTTGAGCCTCATGGTCCGCAACGCAATGTCGCAGACGGCCCATTGTCGGAGCCGTCCAACAAAGGAGATGCAATGAAAGTATTGATTCTTGGCGTCAACGGCTTTATCGGCAACGCCCTCACCCACCGCATCCTCACCACCACCGACTGGGAGGTCTTTGGCCTGGACATGGCCTGCGACAAGCTGGAACGTTCGCTGGGTAATCCACGCTTCCACTTCCTGGAGGGTGACATCACCATCAACAAGGAATGGATCGAGTACAACATAAAAAAGTGCGACGTGGTGTTGCCGCTGGTGGCCATTGCCACACCGGTCACCTATGTCAAGGACCCGCTACGGGTCTTTGAACTGGATTTCGAGGAGAACCTAAAGATTATCCGCCTCTGCCACAAGTATAAGAAACGGGTGATCTTTCCCTCCACCTCCGAGGTGTACGGCATGTCGCCGGATCGCGAATTCGACGAAGAGAATTCTCCGCTCATGCTGGGACCGATTGCCAAGGAGCGCTGGATCTACTCCTGCGCCAAGCAGATGCTGGACCGGGTCATCTATGCCTACGGAATGCACGAGGGGCTCAAGTTTACCCTGTTCCGCCCCTTCAACTGGATTGGCCCCAAGTTGGACAGCATCCATACCGCCAAGGAGGGAAGTTCGCGTGTCCTGACCCAATTCCTCTACGACATCCTGGCCGAAGAGCCGATCCAGTTGGTGGACGGCGGCAATCAGCGCCGCTCCTTCACCTTCATCGAGGACGGCATCGACTGCCTGATGCGGATTATAGCCAACGAGAACGGCTGTGCCGACGGCAAGATCTTCAACATAGGCAATCCCGGCAATGATCTCTCGGTCAAGGAGTTGGCCTTTAAGCTGCGCGATATGGTGGCCGAGTTCCCTTTGTACCGGGAGAAAGCAGAAAAATGCCGCATTGTGGAGGTGACCTCCGACAGCTTCTATGGTAGGGGATACCAGGACATGCTGACCCGCGTCCCTTCGGTCAGGCGCGCCAAGGAGTGCCTGGGGTGGGAGCCGGTGACGTGTGTGGATGACGCTCTGCGCAAGACGCTGGAGTTCTATCTGGTGGATGAACGGGAGAAATTGAGTGAATTCCTGTAGGATATGAGCCGCCGCGGTTTTACCCTGATAGAGATGGTGGTGGTGCTGGCCATCATCGGCATGGTCATGATGCTGGTCATCCCGCGTTTCCCCTCCACCGAGCATGAGAACCTGAAATCGTCCGCCCGCACCCTGGCCGCGACCCTGCGCTACATGCAGGACCGGGCGTCTACCGGCAGTACTACCTACTACCTGCACTTGGAGCCGGGGACGGATACGGTTAAGGTGATGGAAGCGGCGCCCGACAGCGGGGAGAAGGAACCCGCCGATCCACTGCTGCAACAGCGGCCGGTCAAGGAAGGGATCGTGGTCGCCGATGTGGTCATTCCCCGTCTGGGCAAGGTGACCGAGGGGGAGGTGCGGTTGGATGTAGGTATGGGAGGTCTGCGAGATTTTGTCGCCATTCACCTCCGTTCATCCGATGGAAAGTTCTGGACGGTGATGGCCTTTCCGAGCAGCGGCAAGGTGAAGGTGTATGAAGGCTACCAGGAGGAGGCGTTGTGAGGGTAGGCCCTCGCATAACTGCTGCGGTACCGGTCTGCTGTGGTGTCGCTCGCGCGAAAGCTCAACGTACATGCGGGTACGCGCTTCCTTGCTCGCTTGCGCCGTGCATCCCGGTCTTCTCATGACGTTTCGCAAGAGCCTCAAAGGTTTCACCCTGCTGGAGGTGATGGTGGCACTGGCCATAATGGCGAGCGTCATCATCACCGTACTGGGGGCGGTCAACTTCCAGCTCGGAATCCTTTCCAGCGAGCGCGACAATACGGCATTCACCCTGTTGGCCAGGGCCAGGATGGCCGAGCTGGAACAGCAGGGCCAGATAGTGCAGAAGAGCAATGGCACCCTGGCTCCGGCCCATCCGGAGTTGACCTGGCAGGCCGAATTGTTTCCGACGGAGATTCCCATGCTACAGAAACTGGTGGTGCGGGTGCGACGTGATAGCGATAAGCGGGAGGTTGCGCTTGAACGCTATATCCTCAAATAGGGGTTTCACCCTCCTGGAGGTGCTGGTCGCCCTGGTGCTGCTGGCCGTTCTCATGACGGCGCTCTACGGAAGCTACTTTGCCGTTATCCGCGCCAGGGACCGGGCGTCCGAGGGGATGGAGGCGCGGCGGGAACTGGGGGCCACCCTTGATCTGTTGCGCCGCGAGATATCTTCCGCAGTGTATAACCGTTTTGATAATCGGCTCCGTTTCGTGGTCGAGGACCGAGATAATTTCGGCAAGCCGGCCTCAAACCTGGAATTAACCACCCTGTCGCCCCCTTCGGGGCTGACACGCCCGGAATCCGGCATCATCGATGTCCAGTACCGCATGCTGGAAAAGGACAAGCAACAGATTCTGACTCGGCAGGAGCAGGACCTGTTTTTTCCTTCCGGGACCGTACCGGTCTATCCCCAGATGGAGCATATCAGTTCTTTTCTGGTGGAGTGTTTCGACGGCTCGAAGTGGGTCAAAAGTTGGGACACGGCCCTGAACGGCATCTTGCCCAAATTGCTGCGCATTACGATACAGTTTGACGAGGAGGGCGCGCCGGTAGAGTTTTCCGTCTACGCGACCCCCCGGATGATAGGTCCATGAGGGGCGAGAGGGGCTTTGCCCTAGTGCTGACCCTGGTGGTTACCGCCCTGATGGTGGCGCTGACGGCTGAACTGATCCATCAGGTTTCCGTGGATACCTCGCTCAGCCGGGATTTCCGCGACGGCCAGCAGGCGTCGCTTTTGGCGGCGTCCGGGATCGACGCAGCCCTGAAACTGCTTCAAGTGAGCCAGCCAGGGCAATCGCCGCAACAGGCCGATATGTGGGCACAACCGATCACACGAAATGATGAGGTCGGTTCAATTGGGATTCGTGTGGTAGACGAGACCGGAAAGATAAACCTCAATCAGTTGATAGGAACTTCAGAGTCGGCTCAATTTGTTTTTACTAATGGATTATTGCAGCAGCTGGGTACGAGGTTGGGAATCCCCGAGGATTGCTGGGCCGCCCTGGCAGAGTGGGTTAACCCCGAGGGTCATGCCCCGTTGCGCGGTGTAGGAAAGGCATACTACCAAAGCCAGCACCCACCATATACGCCACGATACGGGCCGCTGTTTACTTTGGACGAGTTGTCACTTATCAAGGGATTTACACCGGAGATTATCGCCAAATTACGCCCGTTCGTAACAATTTATCCTTCTAACTCGGGCATCGGTATTGCGGCGGCGCGGATTAACATCAATACCGCCCCAATAGAGGTTGTAGCCGCACTTATTAACGACAACAGCGAAAATTATAGTAACGCGAGCAAACTTATTGAGAAACGGCCGTTTAAAAATGTTGGTGAAGTTCTCCAGATTAGTGGAGGACAACTGAACTTGACGAACAACCTTCAAACATTTGGAACTGCCTTCAGAATAACCTCTGTGGCACGGGTTAACGACTCTGCCCGTACTATAGATGCGGTTTATAGTGTTTCACCAAACGGGATGGTAGCACCTCCTCCTCTGTCGTGGCAGGAATACTAATCGGGCAGTTTACGTAACAAGCAGGGGTTATTCATGGAATATCTGATCATTCAGGTTGAGGACAGCCGTGTGACCGCCGCGCGGTTCGAGGTTACCGGCCGATCCGCCACTTCTGGTGGAGCGGCTGTATTTACTCTGGATGAGGAACATACCCTCGCCAGCGTCGCCACCCAGATCGCGGAGGGGAGCAACGGTTCGCCGCGCGTCGTCCTCTGCCTTAGCCCATCGCTGTTCGCCCTGCGATCCGTGGAACTGCCGCTTACCGATCTGCGCAAGGTACGCGAGATTCTGCCTGCCCATCTGCAGGGGGAGATCGCCCTGCCGGTGGAAGAGGCGATTTTTGATGCAGTCCCTTCCGCGCGCGGCGCTTACCTGGCATTGTGGGCAAAACGAACGGATATTGCCCATGGTATCGCCATCTTCAGGGATGCAGGTATCGAGCCGCAAGTCGTCAGCGCTGCCCCGTTCGCGTGGCATTTCCTGCCCGGCATTACAGCCGACTGCGCCGTGTGCGACGGGAGCGCCCTGGCTGTCATCACGGAAGGCCATCTGTCGTTCGGCCGCTCCTTTAACGGGGCAGAGCCGGACAAACAGCTGACCTCCACCCTGATGGCGCTGGAAGTGTCTGGCATGCCGCTCCCTTCCCGCCTGGTCGTCTTCGGGCCGCAGGCCGGCACCCTTGCGGCACTGGATGGGCTACCGCTGGAGGTGGAGCGATTGCAACTGCCGGAGGAACTGGGGCATCTGTTCAGGAATGAGGAGACCTTTCAGAACCTGGCCGGACTGTATGCGGTGGCGCGGGCCTGTCATGGCGGGGCGCTGCCCGACTTCCGCCGCGGTGATCTGGCCTGGACGGCGGGAGACCTGAAGATCAGGAAACAGCTGATACAGACCGCCGCGCTTGCCGTGCTGACGGTGCTGCTTTTGTTTGTGCACAAAGGCCTGCAGTACCGCGCGCTCCGCACCGACCTCAAATCGGTGAACAGTTCCATTTCCGCCATCTACCGGGAAATCTTCCCGACACGCACCAAGGCGGTCGACGAGGTGGCAGAGGTCAAGGGGGAGATCAGAAAGATGTCGGCGGTGCAGACCAGCGCCGGTTTTCTGGATGTGCTCAAATTGATGGCAGAGGCAAAAGGCACCACCATCAATGGGCTCTACGAGGCGGAATTGGATGGGAGCACCCTGCGGGTCAAGGGGGATGCCCGTTCGGCCCAGGCCGTCAATGAGTTCAAGGCCTCGTTGACCCCGCAGATGGCGACCATTGAACTGGGTGAGGTCAAGAGCCGGCCCGACGGCGGCGTTACCTTTTCATTATCCGGCGCGCTCAAGGAGGTGAAGAAATGAGCATCCTCACGGAACTCCTTGACCGTTGGCGCAACCTGGACAGCCGCACACGGCTGTGGACCGGGTATGGCCTGATCGCCGTGCTGGTTGCCACGCTTCTGTGGTCGCTTCTGGCAGGACAGACGGCGGAACTGGAGCGGAAGCGCGCGGCGCGCGAGGCGGTGCTCAAAGAGTTGATGTCGCTCAAGTTGACCTACCGTACGGCCAAGATGTCATCCGATCTGCTCAAGGGGCGGATGGCCTCGGTGCGCCCCGATGATTCACCGGCAAGGTCATCGAGGAGATCGGCATAAAGGGCAAGGGACTCAAGATAACGCCGGTCAAGGGCGAAGATCACGTCGGCTACGTCGAGGACGCCGCCGACGTACGCATCGAGGGGTTGACGCTCAACGAGGCGATCAACCTGGTGTACCGCCTGGAGAAAGGGAGCCGGCCCATTGTGGTGAAAAAGGCCAACCTGCGGATACGCTTCGATGACCCCTCCCGTTGTGACCTGGCATTGACCTTTGCCCTGCTGAAGCCGGCTCCCGGAACCGCAAAATGACGGTGCAACGACGCCTGATCCAGATAGCCGCCTACCTGGCTGCCGGAGGATTTCTCTTAGGTGTCTTTACCTATCTCCTCTTTCCCATGGGGCGGGTCAACGCGGTCATCAACCAGCAACTGGCCGCCCAGGGGCTGACCTTGACGCCCGGGGCCCACAAGACCATCCTGCCCGGCTTGGCATGGAATGACCTGCTGCTCTCCTCCGACCGGGGAGCGCTGCTCCGCTGCGAACGGCTGAAGCTGCAACTCGGGCTGCTGTCGCTCCTGAAGGGCCGGGTGACGGTCGCCGCAACCGCCTCCATCGGAAGCGGCCGCCTTGACCTGGAGTACGGCGTGACCGGCAAAAAGGCCCTTGTACTCCATGCCGACGGCATCAGCCTGGCCGCAGTCCCTTTCTTCAAGACGGTTCTGGGCGCCAAGGCCGGCGGCAGCCTGTGGAGTGAGGGAAGCGTGACGCGGGGACCCCAGGGGCTGAACGGCGAGTTGAAGCTGGAGATCAGGCAACTGGAGTTTTCCGGGGTAAAGCTGGGAGCCTTCCCCTTGCCCGATGCAGCCAATCTGCGCTCCCAGGGGATGGTGCGGGTCACGAACGGCAACGTCCGCCTGGAGAGTTTCACCCTGCAAGGGGAGGGCATCTACATGCGCCTCTCGGGTGATATTCCCAGCGGGGCGAATGCGGCCAATGCGCCGCTCAACCTGGTGCTGGAGATCATGCCCAAGCCTGAGTTCCTGGAGAAGCAGAAACTGGTCTTCATGCTGTTGGCCAGATTCGCTGCCTCGCCCGGCGTCTACCGGCTGCCGATCAGGGGCACGCTGCTGAAGCCGGAGATACTCTGACACCACATCCACCACCGGTGAGAGGGCTGCGAACATGCGCATCGGCCTGATGGGCGGCACATTCAACCCCATACACCTTGCCCACCTGCGGATCGCGGAAGAGGCGCGGGAGGAGTGCGCCCTCGACCGGGTGGTATTCGTCCCGGCCGCCGATCCACCCCACAAGCCGCTGGCTGGCGAGGTCGCCTTTGCCCGGCGCTGCCAGATGGTCCGCCTGGCCATTGCCGGCAATCCCGGCTTCGAGTTGTCCGACATCGAGGGGCAGCGGGCGGGCAAGTCCTATTCCATCGACACCATCGACCGCTTCCGTGTCGAGCATCCCGGCGACGGTTTGTTCTTCATCATCGGCAGCGACTCGTTCCTGGAGATCGGCCTGTGGCACCGCTTCGCCGAGATCTTCCGCACATGCAGCCTGATCGTGGTCGAGCGGCCGGGCCGCCCGGTCACGGACCCGCCGTCGGCCCTGCCGGATGCCGTCAGGGATGAATTCATCTATGACGCGGCATCGCGCGGGCTTACGCACCAATCGGGGGAACGTGTGCATTTCCTGAGTGGTTGCCAGTTGGACATCTCATCCAGTACCATCCGTCGCCTGGCCGCGGCCGGGCGTTCCATCACCTATCTCGTCCCACCCGCGGTGGAGGCGTATATCAAGGAGCAAAGGATCTATAACGCATGCCCGTAACAAGGACGAAAGCAGCAGAAAAACCGACCCTGACCGCCCGTGAACGTGCCCGGAAGTGTGCAGAACTGGCCTTCGACAAAAAGGCCTTCGACATCCGGGTGCTGGACATCTCCAGGGTCTCCTCCATCGCCGACTACCTGGTGATCATTTCGGGTGCCTCGGACAAGCAGAACCAGGCAATAGCCGACAGCATCCGCACCGGGCTCAAGAAATACGGCAAGGTACAGGATATGGAGGGTGTCAGCGAGGGGAAGTGGATTGTCATGGATTACGGTGACGTGCTGGTGCATATTTTTCACGAGCCGCTCCGGCGCTATTACGATCTGGACGGATTGTGGGGCATGGCGCCGGAACTGGAACTGCCGGAGGAGATACGCAAGGCCCGCAAGGCGGACGATTTTTGAAACTCCGCGTGTTGTGGGTCGGCAAGAGCCGCGATGCCTGGGTCAAGGAGGCGCTGGCCGACTACAGTGGCCGCATCCGGCGCTACAGCGCCCTGGAGTTGTGCGAGGTGCGCGACGAGAAGGGGGCCGAGGCCGAGGAGATGCGGCGGCGTGAGTGCGAACGGCTGGAACGGCAGATCCCGCCCACTGCAACCCTGGTACTGCTGGACGAGAGGGGGGAGCAGATGGACTCGCCTGAACTGGCCGCCTTTATCGGCAAACAGCGTGACAGCGGTGTCCCTGAACTGGCCTTTGCCATCGGCGGGGCCTACGGTTTTTCCGAGGAGTTCCGCCGCCGGGGCAGGCTGCTGGCACTGTCCCGGATGACCTTCACCCACCAGATGGTGCGGGTGTTCCTGCTGGAGCAGATCTACCGGGCGTTTACTATTTTGAATGGCGAGCCGTACCACCATTAAACTCAGTAAAGGCATGTGTATCGACACAGATAGTAAGAAGAAAAGGATTCTTTTATGAAAAAACCGCTGCTGCTGATGATCCTGGACGGTTGGGGGATCAACCCCAACCCCGAGCACAATGCCGTTACCTTGGCCAATACCCCGAACCTGACCCGCCTCCTGGCCGAGTATCCCCATGTCCAGATGCATACCTCGGGCATGGCCGTGGGGCTGCCCGACGGCCAGATGGGCAACTCCGAGGTGGGACACTTGAATATCGGCGCCGGCCGGGTGGTGTACCAGGACCTGACCCGCATCACCAAGTCGATCCTTGACGGCGACTTCTTCATCAACCCGGTGCTTTTGGACTGCATCGCCAGGACCAAGGCCAGCGGCGGCCGCCTGCACCTGGCAGGCCTCCTCTCCGACGGCGGGGTGCACTCCCACAACACCCACCTGTACGCCCTGCTGGAGCTGGCCAAGCGGGAGGGGGTGGGGGAGGTCTTCGTGCATTGCCTGCTGGACGGCC
>DAIERH010000219.1 GCA_027346925.1 Geobacter sp. | reverse complement strand
TGTACTCCACCATGGAATGGATGATGCTCTGGGGGTGGATGTTGACCGCGATCTTCTCCACGGGCGCGTCGAAAAGCCAGCGCGCCTCCAGCACCTCCAGCCCCTTGTTCATCATGGTGGCCGAATCGATGGTGATCTTCCTGCCCATGCTCCAGTTGGGGTGGTTGAGGGCGTCGGCCACGGTGACCCGAGCCAGCTGCTCGGCCGGCGTGTTCAGGAACGGCCCCCCCGAGGCGGTCAGAATGATCCTGCCGATATCCTGGCTGCGGTGCCCCTCAATGGACTGGAACACGGCGCTGTGCTCGCTGTCCACCGGAAAAAGCCGCACCTTGTACTCGGTCACCATCTCCATGAACAGATGGCCGGCGGTGACCAGGGTCTCCTTGTTGGCCAGGGCGATATCCTTCCCGGCACGGATTGCGGCGGCCGTCGGCACCAGGCCGGCGGCCCCGACGATGGCGGCCACCACCATATGGACCTCGTCGGCGGTGGCTGCGGCGATCAGGCCTTCCACGCCACCCAGTATCTCGACCTTGAGGCCGGAGCAGAGTTCCTTCAGGCGAGGCACGTCCTCCCGGGAGGCAACGGCGGCGATGCGTGGGCTGAACTGCCTGATCTGGCGGCTGAACAACTCCAGGTTGCGGCCGGCGGTCATGGCGACCACCCGGAAACGATCGGGATGGGCGGCTACGATCTCCAGGGTGCTGACGCCGATGGAGCCGGTGGAACCGAGGATGGAAAGGTGTTTCATATGGTATGACCTCGTAGTACCAATGTGGCAATTTGGATTAACTCCCCCCTTTGAAAAAGGGGGAGTTAAAGGTCGTCAAAACCTTCCGAAAACATACACCGCGTAGTAGTATGCAGCCGGAGCGGCGAAGATGATGCTGTCAAGCCGGTCCAGCACGCCGCCGTGACCGGGGATGATGGTGCCTGAGTCCTTGACCCCGAAGCTGCGCTTGAGCAGGGACTCGAACAGGTCCCCGGTCTGGCCGAGGATGCCGATGAGGATCGCAGTCACCAGGGCATCGATCAGGGTCAGTTGCGGGAAAAAGGTGAAGTGGGCCAGCAGGGTGCCGGCAATGCTCCCCCCCAGGCCGCCCAGCGCACCCTCGATACTCTTCTTGGGGCTGATCAGCGGGTAGAGCCGGTGCTTCCCGAACGCGCAGCCGGTGTAGTAGGCGGCAGAGTCGTTGGTCATGACGATCAGCATGAGCACCAGCAGCCACTGCACGCCGTGGGCGGTCTGGCGCAGCATGACCAGGTGCATGAGCAGAAAGGGGATGTAGAGGAATGCCAGCATGGCATAGGCCACCTCGCGGGCGGCGTCGGCGATGGCGCGGATGCGGAGCAGGAACAGCAGTGCAAAGGCCAGGAACAGTGCCGCGATGAGCCCGATGGCACTGCGTCCCCCATCGCACAACGGCGCGAAGATGAGGACCGCGCCGCAGGCTGCGGCCGGCCATTGTTCCATGTGCCTGTCCGGCAGGGCCATGCGATAGAATTCGATCATGGCGATGAAGGCAAAGACGGCCAGGAGGATGGCGAAGGGCAACGCGCCACCCGTGAGAATGGTCATGATGACGACCGGCAGAAGGATGAGCGCGGTGATCAGGCGTTTAATGGATCATTCCTCTTGATAATCTGGTCGCTGGTCCTGCCGAAGCGCCGCTCACGGGCCTGGAAATCCGCCAGGGCCTTGCGGAGTTCGTTGATGGTGAAATCGGGCCAGTTGATCTCGGTGAAATACAGCTCTGTGTAGGCCAACTGCCACAACAGGAAGTTGCTGATGCGCATCTCGCCGCTGGTGCGGATCAGGAAGTCCGGGTCGGGCAGACCTCCGGTATCCAGGTAGGTGCCGAAGGCATCCACGGTCACATCCCCGGCCGAAAGCTTGCCGCTGGCCACGTCGCGCGCCAGCCGGGCGGCGGCCTGGCTGATCTCCTGGCGTCCGCCATAGGACAGGGCCAGGGTCAGGACCATGCCGGTGTTGCCGGCGGTCTCGACAATGGCGTCGTCAAGGGCCCGGTTGACGTCGTCGGGCAGGTCCCCCCGGTTGCCGATGACGTTGTAGCGGATGTTCTTGCGCATCATGCGTGCGGTTTCCTGGCGGATATACTTCTTGAGCAGGGTCATCAGCGCCCGCACCTCTATGGGGGGGCGGGACCAGTTCTCGGATGAGAAGGCGAACAGGGTCAGGTATTTGATGCCCAGCAGGTGGGCCTGCTCCACCACCATCTTGACTGTTTCCGCGCCCCGCTGGTGGCCGACGATGCGTTTGAGCATGCGCTGCTGCGCCCAGCGGCCATTGCCGTCCATGATGATGGCCAAGTGGGTGGGGAGTTTGTCCCGGTCAAGCGGCTCCATCAGACTTCCAGAACCTCTTTTTCCTTGTGGGCCACGGCCTCGTCGATCTTGGCCTCGAAGCCCTTGGTGATGTCCTGGACCTCTTTTTCGTACTTTTTCAGTTCATCCTCGGTGATGGCCTTGTCTTTCTCCAGCTTCTTCAACTTGTCCATGGCGTCACGACGGATATTGCGCAACGCCACCTTGTCGTCCTCGGCCTTTTTCTTCAACTCCTTGACGATCTCCTTGCGGCGTTCCTCGGTCAAGGGGGGCAGGTTCAGGCGGATAACCTTGCCGTCGTTCCCCGGGGTCAGACCGATGTTGGCGTTCAGGATGGCCTTTTCGATCGGGCCGATCATCTTGGCTTCCCAAGGGGCAATGGTGATGGTGCGCGGCTCGGGAATCGCAAGGGTCGCCACCTGGCTGATTGAGGAGGGATTGCCGTAGTAATCCACCTTGACGCTGTCCAGGATACCGGTGGAGGCGCGTCCGGTGCGGATCTTCTGGAACTCGCCCTTGAGGACCCCCAAGGTCTTTTCCATGTGGGACTTCATGTCGGCTATCACGGTCTTTGGCATGTTACTCTCCTTGTACGATGGTGCCTATCTCCTCACCAGCGATGACCTTCTTGATGTTGCCCTCGGTGGTCAGGTCGAAAACGATGATCGGCAGGTTGTTGTCCATGCAGAGGGAGGTGGCTGTGGCATCCATCACCTGCAGCCCCTTCTTGAGCACGTCGATGTAGCTCAGGTGCGGCAGTTTGACCGCATTCGGGTCCTTCTTGGGATCGGCCGAGTAGACGCCGTCCACCTTGGTACCCTTGAGGATCACCTGGGCGCCGATCTCCATGGCGCGCAGGCTGGCGGCGGTATCGGTGGTGAAATAGGGGTTGCCGGTGCCGGCCCCGAAGATGACCACCCGCCCCTTTTCCAGGTGACGCATGGCGCGGCGGCGGATGTAGGGCTCGGCCACTTCCTGCATGGCGATGGCCGACTGGACCCGGGTGGCGACACCGAGCTTCTCCAGGGCGTCCTGCATGGCCAGGGAGTTGATCATGGTGGCCAGCATGCCCATGTAATCGGCGCTGGCCCGGTCCATCCCCTTGGAGGAGGCCGCCAGGCCGCGGAAGATGTTGCCGCCGCCGATGACCAGCGCCAGTTGCACACCCTGCGCGACCACGTCGCGGACTTCGCGGGCAATGGCGTTGATGGTCTGGGGATCGATGCCGTACCCCTGATCGCCGGCCAGCGACTCGCCGGACAGCTTCAGGAGGACGCGGGTGAATGACGGCCTGCTCATGGAAGTCTCCCGTTATTCAAATAATCGGTGCGGTGTCAGATTTGTAGATGATACCAAGGCGGCGGGGAGGTGACAACCGAGGCGTACCGGAAGGTACGTTGAGGGAAGTCGCCGAGACGCCAACGCAGGTAGCGCTCAAATATGACGCCGCATAAAAAAAGCCGGCCTTTTGGGGGCCGGCTTCGGCGTCTGTTACAGGCCGGCCGCTGCCGCCACCTCGGCGGCAAAGTCCGATTCCTTCTTTTCCAACCCTTCGCCGAGTACGTACTTGGTGAAGCGGCGGATGGACATGTTCTCGCCGATCTTGGCGATGGTCTCGTTCAGGTACTGCTGGATGGTCTTGTCGGGGTCCTTGACAAAGGCCTGCTCCAGCAGGCAGATGTCGGCGTAGAACTTGTTGACCTGACCTTCGATGATCTTCTCGATGATGTTCTCAGGCTTGCCGGTTTCGCGGGCCTTGGCGCGATAGATCTCCTTCTCGCGCTCCAGCACGTCGCCGGGCACCTCCTCGCGGCGCACGTACTGGGGCGACGCGGCGGCGAT
>DAIERH010000218.1 GCA_027346925.1 Geobacter sp. | reverse complement strand
CGGGTGGACTTCGACGCCGTGACCCGCTTCAAGCTGGATGCGCTCCGCCGGGCCGCCGCTGCCTTTTTCGCCGCCGGCAGGAGTAGCCGCATGGAGGAGTTCTGGCACTTCTGCGACACCACGTCGTGGTTGCACGACTACGCACTCTTCATGGCCTTGAAGCAGTGCTACAAGGGGAAGAGCTGGCACCGCTGGCCGACGGAGGTGGCCCTGATGACGCCGGGGATGTATGAAACCGCCTCCCGGGAGCTTGGTCCCGAAATCGGGGCCCAGAAATATGTGCAATGGCAGTTTCGGCGCCAGTGGCAGGGGCTGCACAACTATGCCGCCGGTCACGGCATCGCCGTCATCGGCGACCTGCCCATCTTCGTGGCCTACGATTCTGCCGATGTGTGGCGCAACCGCGGCATCTTCCTGCTGGACCCCGCGGGGAAGCCGACTGCCGTGGCAGGGGTACCGCCCGACTATTTCAGCAGGACCGGCCAGTTGTGGGGCAATCCGCTCTACGACTGGGATGCGCTTGAGCAACAGGGGTTTGCCTGGTGGGTCGAGCGCTTCCGCCAGATGTTCTCCCTGTTCGACTGTGTGCGCATCGACCACTTCCGCGGCTTCGAGGCTGCCTGGCAGGTGCCGGCCAAGGAGCGGACAGCGGTCAGGGGCACCTGGGTCAAGGGGCCGGCCAGCCATTTCTTCGACGTGGTCCATGCGGCCCTCGGGCGACTTCCCATCATTGCCGAGGACCTGGGGGTGATCACCCCCGAGGTCGAAGCGCTGCGCGCCCAATGCGGCTATCCCGGCATGAAGATCCTCCAGTTCGCCTTCGACTCCGACCCCACCAACCCCTATCTGCCCCATAACCATGTAAAGAATTGCGTGGTCTACACCGGCACCCACGACAACGATACCACCCTGGGGTGGTACGACAGCCTCACCCCTGACAGGCGGCGGTCAGTGAACGACTACCTGGGGGCCCGGGAGGGGGACATCGTCACGGACATGCTCAGGGCAGCCTTCATGTCCGTGGCCGATACGGCCATCATCCCGTTTCAGGACCTGCTGGGCCTGGCGGGCGAGGCGCGCATGAACGTCCCCGGAACAGCCGAGGGAAACTGGAGCTGGCGCTTTTCCTGGGGCATGGTCGGCCGGCACCTGGGGGCGCCGCTGGCTGAAATGCTGCATCGCTACGGACGCCAGCGGACGGAACCCATGCAAAAATCTTGACAAACAGGTTTTGTTGATTATACTGACTTGCTTTGAATTTATTCACCGAGAAGGCCAGCGGCGGGCGGGCGGCATGAAGATACGCGTCGATCATATTCAGGACAAGCCCTTTTCGTTGCGTGCCGAGGAACCGGTGACCGCCTTTCCGGTGCTCTCCGCCATGCAGGACAACGGGGAATGCGCCTTTACGGCGCCGGTCCTGGCCGACATAACGGCTGCCCGCGAATTCGACCATGTACGGGTCTCGGGCCGGGTAGGCACAAGGATCGAACTGACCTGTTCACGCTGTCTCGCCACCTATGAGACGCCGCTTGATTCCTCGTTCACGATCTACTTCCGCAAGTCCACCTCCCACGACGAGGTGGAAGAGGAGGAGACGGAACTGGAGGAGCAGGACCTCATCTCGGCGACCTACAGCGGCGACGAGATCGATCTCACCCACGAGATCGAGGAGCAGGTGGTCATGGAGATACCGCTCAAGCCGCTCTGCAACGAGGAATGCAAGGGGCTCTGTCCGGTCTGCGGGACCGACCTGAACCAGGGGGCCTGTTCCTGCCCGCGTGAACAGACCAGTCTGAAATTCAGCGCACTCAAGGATTTCAAGGTGTCCAGATAACACATGGTGGCGGCCTCGGCCGTGCCACCGGAAAAAGGAGAACCACCATGGCAGTACCCAAGAAGAAGACATCCAAATCACGCAAGAACATGAGAAGGGCCCATGACTTCCTGACGACCCAATCCGTCTCCGTCTGCCCCCAGTGCAAGTCTCCCAAGCTGCCCCATCGTGTCTGCCCGACCTGCGGCACCTATAAGGGTAAAGAAGTCATCGAGCTTTCCAAAGCTCAGTAATATCAGCCTCCTGCCGTGTCATTACCTGGGCTGATGAGAGTAGCTGTTGATGCAATGGGGGGCGACAATGCCCCGGCCATCGAGGTGGCGGGGGCCGTGGCGGCCTGCCGCGAGTTCGGTATCCCCGTGACGCTGGTGGGGGACCACGCCCGGCTTGAGGCCGAGCTGGCCAAACACGCCTGCCAGGGCCTGGACATCGACATTTTCCACGCCAGTGAAGTCGTTGGTATGCACGACTCCGCCTCGGACGCGGTGCGCAAAAAACGCAACTCCTCCGTGCGCCTTGCTTTTGAACTGGTCAAGGAGGGCAAGGCCTGCGCCGCGGTCAGCGCCGGCAATTCCGGCGCCACCATGGCTGCCGGCATGTTTGTCCTCAAACGCATCAGCGGTATCGAACGTCCCGCCATTGCCCAGATATTTCCCACCCTGAGAGGTAAAACCCTTGTGCTCGACGTGGGCGGCAACGTGGACTGCAAACCGCTGCACCTGGTCCAGTTCGCCATCATGGGCGAGGTATATGCCCGCTACGCCATGGGCATCGCCAACCCCGCCGTGGGGCTTCTGTCCAACGGCGAGGAGGATTCCAAGGGGAATGAGCTCACCCGCGAAACCAACGCCATCCTGAAGAACACCTCCCTCAACTATGCCGGCTACGTGGAAGGCCGCGATATCTTCAAGGGTACTGTGGAGGTGGTGGTCTGCGACGGCTTTGTGGGCAATGTGGTGCTCAAGGTGTCGGAAGGGCTGGCCGATGCCATGGGCACCATGCTCAAGGACGAAATCCTCAAGAGCTTGGTCTCGAAACTTGGCGGCCTCTTCATACGCGGCGCTTTCAAGCGCTTCAAGAAGACCGTCGATTACGCCGAATACGGCGGCGCACCGCTGTTGGGCATCAACGGCGTCGGCATGATCTGCCATGGCGGTTCCAACGCCAAGGCCATCAAGAACGCCATCCGTTTTGCCCATGACTATGCAAAAAGCGGTTTGACCGAGCATGTGTCCGAAAAACTGTCTGAAAACTATGCCGTTTATATGCAGCGCGACGTCCAGAAAACCCAGGACGCCGCCTGAGGGAGCTATCATGCCGAGAGCCAGGATCACCGGAACCGGCTCCGCATTGCCGGGAAAGATCGTCACCAACGCCGACCTGGAGCGCATGGTCGAGACCAGCGACGAGTGGATCACCACCAGGACCGGCATCAAGGAACGCCGCATCGCCGTGGAGGGAGAATTCACCTCGACCTTCGCCGTCCAGGCCGCCCGCCGGGCCCTGGAAATGGCCGGCATCGGGCCTGATGAGCTCGACCTGATCATCCTCGGCACTGTGACGCCCGATTTTCCCTTTCCCGCCACGGCCTGCATCATCCAGCACGAGATCGGCGCCCATAATGCCGCGGCCTTCGACCTCTCGGCGGCCTGCTCCGGTTTCCTCTACGGCCTTTCCATCGCCGACAACTACATCCGTGGCGGATTGAAAAAAAAGGCGCTGGTCATCGGCGCCGAGGTGTTGTCACGCATCGTGGACTGGTCCGACCGCAACACGTGCATCCTGTTCGGCGACGGGTCGGGGGCGGCCGTTCTGGAGGCGACCGAAGGGGACAGCGGAATCCTCTCCACCCATATCTTCAGCAACGGCAGTTTCTGGGAGACGCTCTACCAGCCCGGCTGCGGCAGCAGGAACCCGGGCAGCTGCGGCCGCACCATCGATGAGCGCCTTTTTTATATCAGGATGGAGGGGAACGACGTCTTCAAGCATGCCGTGCGGGCCATGGAGGAGGCGGCATTCGCGGCCCTGAACGCCAATGACCTGTCAGCGTCCGACATCTCCCTGTTCATTCCGCACCAGGCAAACCGCCGCATCATCGATGCCACCGGCAAACGCCTCGGCCTGGGGGAAGACAGGGTGTTCGTCAACCTGCACCACTATGGAAACACCTCGTCCGCCTCGATCCCGATAGCCCTTGACGAGGCCAACCGGGCCGGCCGCCTGAAGGCGGGCGACATCGCGCTGCTGGACGCCTTTGGCGGCGGGTTTACCTGGGGTTCGGCCCTGTTGCGCTGGTAATTGAGCATATCAATCTCGATCTGAAGAGGATACCAATTTCATGAGCAAGACCGCCTTCATCTTCCCCGG
>DAIERH010000217.1:3393-4243 GCA_027346925.1 Geobacter sp. | reverse complement strand
CCGCCGCCAGGGACGAGGCGATCATGAACGGTTCGATCCCCATGTCCACCAGGCGTGTCACGGCAGTGGCCGCGTCGTTCGTGTGCAGGGTGGAGAGAACCAGGTGTCCGGTCAAACTGGCCTGGATGGCGATCTCGGCTGTCTCTGCGTCGCGGATCTCGCCCACCATGATGATGTCCGGGTCCTGGCGCAGGATCGAGCGCAAGCCGGCGGCAAAGGTCAGATCGATCTTGGAGTTGACCATAATCTGGCCGATCCCCTTGATCTGGTACTCGATCGGGTCCTCGATGGTGATGATGTTCTTCTCGCTGGAGTTGAGAAGGTTCAGCGCCGCATACAGCGTGGTGGACTTGCCGCTGCCGGTGGGGCCTGTCACCAGGATGATGCCGTTGCTGCGGCTAAGCGTTCGTTCCATGATAGCCACACCTTCTTCGCCCAGGCCGATATCCGAAAGCGACAGGATCCCCTTTTTCTTGTCCAGGAGGCGCAAGACGGCCCGCTCGCCGTAGAAGGTGGGGATGGTGGAGACCCGGATGTCCACGTCGCGGCCGGCCACGATGACCCGGATGCGGCCGTCCTGGGGCAGGCGTTTCTCGGCGATGTTGAGCCCGGACATAATCTTGACGCGGGAGATCAGCGCCTCTTGGATGATCTTGGGGGGGGAGAGCTTTTCGTAGAGGATGCCGTCGATGCGGAAACGCACCATCAGGTCGCGCTCGTAGGGTTCGATGTGGATGTCGCTGACCCGCTCCTTGACCGCCTCGGAGAGGATAGAGTTGAGCAGGCGGATGACCGGGGCCTCGTCTCCCAGGTCCAGCAGATCCTTGGGGTCGTTGAACTCGGTCGCCAC
>DAIERH010000217.1:0-3383 GCA_027346925.1 Geobacter sp. | reverse complement strand
GACCACCGTCAAAAGGAACAGCATGACGCCGCTCCCTACCAGCAGCATCAGCAGCGGGTAGGCCATGGCCGACACCACGCGGCTCTTGACTTGTTCCTGCTCCTCCAGAAAATCGGCCAACCGCTCCAGCACCACATCCAGCGCACCGCCGGCCTCGCCGGCCGACACCATGTTGACATAGCTTTCGTTGAAGGTCTTGGGTTCCGCGGCCAGTGCCCGGGACAGGGAGGCGCCTTCGGCGATGCGGTCGCGCACCCGGGCGAGAACCAGCCTGAGCTGCCCGCTCTCCTCCTGCTCGTGGAGCGAGCCCATGGCCTCGTACAGCGGCACTGACGAGGCCACCAGGGTGGCCAGGCGGCGGGTGAACAGGGAGAGGTCCGCGGTCGATACGCCCTGCTGAAATGAAAACCGTTTGCCTCCACCCTCGGCCGCACCCTCTTCCTGTACCTCGCGCGGCAGCAACCCCTTGCCCTTCAACTGCACCAGGGCCTGGCGCTCGGAATCGGCCTCGATGGTGCCGGCGACCGCCGCACCGGCAGAGTTGTATGCCTTATACCGGAACGTCGGCATAGTCGTCGTCCTGGGTCACGCGCAGCACCTCTTCGATGGTGGTGATACCCGCGGCGGCCCTGGCCATGCCGTCGTCCCGCAAGGTCTTCATGCCGCGGGAAACGGCATATTCCTTGATCTCGCCGGCATGGCAGCGGCGAATGATCATGGAGCAGAGTTCCTGATCCACAGGCATTATCTCGTAGATGGCGGTCCGGCCCATGGTCCCCAGGCCAAAGCACTTGTCGCACCCCCTGCCCCGGTAGAGCCGCTCCGGCAGCGTCACGCCGGCATACTGTGCCACGGGATGGTACTCCTCGCGGCAATGGGGGCAGATCACCCGTACCAGACGCTGGGCCATCACCGCCGCCAGGGACGAGGCGATCATGAACGGCTCGATCCCCATGTCCACCAGGCGTGTCACTGCGGTGGCGGCATCGTTGGTGTGCAGGGTGGAGAGCACCAGGTGTCCGGTCAAACTGGCCTGGATGGCGATCTCGGCCGTCTCGGCGTCGCGGATCTCGCCCACCATGATGATATCCGGGTCCTGGCGCAGGATCGATCTCAAGCCGGCGGCAAAGGTCAGATCGATCTTGGAATTGACCTGGATCTGGCCGATGCCCTTGATCTGGTACTCGATCGGGTCCTCGATGGTAATGATGTTCTTCTCGCTGGAATTGAGGCGGTTCAGCGCCGCGTACAGCGTCGTGGATTTACCGCTGCCGGTGGGGCCGGTCACCAGGATGATGCCGTTGCTGCGGGACAGGATCCGCTCCATGATGGCCACCCCCTCATCGCCCAGACCGATATCGGCCAGGGAGAGGACACCCTTTTTCTTGTCCAGGAGGCGCAACACGGCCCGCTCGCCATAGAAGGTGGGTGTGGTGGAGACGCGGATGTCCACGTCGCGGCCGGCAACGATGACCCGGATGCGGCCGTCCTGGGGCAGGCGTTTCTCGGCGATGTTGAGCCCGGACATGATCTTGACGCGGGAAATCAGCGCGTCCTGGATAATCTTGGGGGGAGAGAGCTTTTCGTAGAGGATGCCGTCGATGCGGAAACGCACCATCAGGTCGCGCTCGTAGGGTTCGATATGGATGTCGCTGACCCGCTCCTTGACCGCCTCGGACAGGATAGAGTTGAGCAGGCGGATGACCGGGGCCTCGTCTCCCAGGTCCAGCAGATCCTTGGGGTCGTTGAACTCGGTCGCCACCGTGGAGAGGTCCTCCCCCTCCAACTCCTGCAGCACCTCGCGGGCAGTGCCGGACACACCGGCATAGATATGGCTGATGGCATCGACCAGGACCGCGGCCGGAACCAGGACCGCCTCAACCGGCCTGCCGAACAAGAGCCGCAGTTCGTCCAGCACCAGGAGCGCGGCCGGGCTGGCGATGGCAACGGCGATCCTGCCGTCCTGCTCACTCAAGGGGAGGATCGTATGGGTACGGGCAAAGGTCAAGGGCACCCTTGAGAGCAGTGCCGGATCGACCGATTCGACGCCGATCTCCGCCCGGCAGGCGATCCCCAGGCGCCGGGCGGTGGTTTCCAGATCCTCCGGTGTAGGACTGGTACTCATTTGCCGCCGATCTCCTTCTGGATATTCAACGGCTTATTCTCTGTAGCCGCCTTGCCGAAGGAGGTCCGCTGCGCATCGGTGATAGTGGTCAAGTCGGCGTTATCCTTTACGATGTGCGGGATGAGCAGGATCATCAGGTTGGTCTTTTTACGCTCTTTGTTGCTGGTTTTGAACAGCCATCCCAGGCCGGGGATGTCCCCCAGTAAAGGCACCTTGCTGACCGTTTCGGTCTCCGAGTCCTGGATCAGGCCACCGATCACGACCGTCGAGCCGTCCTTCACGACCACGGTGGTCTTGGCGGCGCGCTTGGTGGTGACCAGGTCGATGGCCTGCCCCTTGCTGGGGGCGACCGCCGAGATCTCCTGGTTGATATCGAGACGGATATAATCGCCTTCGCTGACCTGGGGCTTGATCTTCAGGTTGATGCCGATGTCCTTGCGGTCGACGGATTGCGTGGTGCCGAAGGTGCTCATCGTGGACGACCCCTGGAAGGGGACGTTCTCGCCAACGGTTATCTCGGCCTCCTTGTTGTCCGTGGTCAGGATGTTGGGGGTGGAGAGCACGTTCACCAGGCCGTTGGTGTCCAGGGCCTGGAGTATCGCCACGGCGGTGACCGGCTTGTTGGTGTTGCTGAGGTTCTGGAACAAAGAGGCGATCCCGATGCCCGTGGTTCCCACGGCTCCCGGGGTCCCAAAACCTGTGGTCCCCGTAAAACCCGAGGCTCCTGTGCTGCTCGTGGCCGAATTGAGAATCTGGTTGAAGGTGCCAAGGGGGTCGTACATGCCGCCACCCTGCAAATACTTGCCGAGTGTCCCCGCTGCAACCGCGCCGGCCTGGACACCCAGATCCCGTGTCTTGTCCAGCGAGACCTCGGCGATCACCACCTGCACGAAGACCTGCTTGCTGCGGCGGTCCAGCTTTTTGATCACCTGCGACAGATTGGCGTAGTCGGAGGTGGAGGCCATGATCACCAGCGAGTTGGTGGCCTTGTCCGGGGTTATGGTAATCTTGCCGCTCTCCAAGGGTGATGCCTGGGCCGCCCCGCCGGGTGTCCCGGGAGTAGCGGCGGCGGCAGTCATCCCCTTGACCACGCCGTCCAGCACCTTGGCCATGTCGGTGGCGTCGGCATTCTCAAGGTAATACACATTGACCTTGCTGCTGCTTTCGGGCGGCGGCACGTCCAGTTTGGCCACCAGCTCCCGGATCGCCTGTTTGATACTCTGATTTCCGAATACCACCAGGGCGTTCAGGCGCTGGT
>DAIERH010000216.1 GCA_027346925.1 Geobacter sp. | reverse complement strand
TCATTTCTGCTAAGCCAAAGGAGGAAACGTCATGAGGAAGCAATGGTTGGTTCTTCTCGTCCCCGTGCTCCTGACGGTGTGTGTGCAGGCAGGTGGCGCCGCCGAGGAGCGCGGCGGCGTTCAGCCGGCCACCATGGAGAAATATCAGAAAGCCCGCGAACGGGTCGATGCCTTGTCGGGAGCCCCTGCCGCTACCTATGCGCCCGAGGTGATCAAGGAGGCTGCCAAGAGCATCGCCTCGGCCCAGGAGGGGCTCAAGGCGGGCAACGACAAGACCATACGCGAATCGGCGGAGATGGCCCTGCTCCAGGCAACCCTGGCCGGTGTGCTGGCCGAGGAACGGGCCGCGGCGGAAAAGACCGCGGCGGCCAAGTCGGCGCTTGATAAGCTGGAACAGCGCCTGGCTGCCATCCTGGCCGGGAAGGGGGACAAATAGATGAAAACGCTTCGTACGTTTGTTGCCCTGCTCGCCCTGCTGGCACTCTGCACCATTCCGGCAGTCCATGCCGCTGAAGCGGAATTTCCCGACTACATCCTCAATGCCCAGGCGCTGATCGGCCAGGCGGAGACCAGGACCGCCCAAGTCAAGGAATATGCCGACGAAGTGCTGATCGCCAAAAATTTCCTGCGCAACGCCGAGGCGGAATACAGGAAAAACCTGAGCTGGTCGGGAAAACTGGACGCAAAGGCCGAACCAACGGTCAGGTATTTTGCCGCCATGGCCCAGTTGCAGGCCTCCGTTGTCCTTTCCCGGGCCGAAAAGATCGCCCAGGAGAAGGAGCGCGGCCGTCTTGAGACCCAGGCCGTGCAAGTACGGAACAAGATCAAGGTGTTCGACGACAAGAACGCCGAAATCAGCACCCTCAAGGCAGAGGTCGCCAAGCGCGACGCGACCATTGCCGGCCTGAGTGCCGATCTGGCCACAAAGGCGGCCAGCGGCTCGTCCGCCGGCCAGAAGGTGGCGGAACTGACCGGAGAGGTGCAGACCCTGAAGTGGTCCCTGTCCACCACCGAGCAAAAGGCCGCCGAACTTGGCACTGAACTGGAAAAGGCCAATGCGGAGGTTGGCCGCTTGAAAAAGGAACTGGCCCAAAAAGGGGCCGAGGCCAGCCAGGGTCGGGAACAGCTCCAGGCACTCAGCCGCACCCGGCAGTTCGAGGCAGAGGTGGGCAAGCTGGGGGGCGTGCTGAAGACCGGCGCTGACAGCATGACCGCCATCCATACCCGCTCCTCGCTGATCAAGACCAGTCCCAGGGGGGTGACCATCACCGCTGCCGGTGAAAGGTTGGGGCTGGCCCTGGCGGAACTGCTCAGGAGCTACCCGGAATACCGCGCCATGATCAAGGTGCACGGCTTCGGCCAGCCGGCCAAGAGCGAGAGTGCCGCCGCCACCGACCAGATGGCGCGGCTCCTGCGCGAGGTGGCGGTGGGCAAGGGCAAACTGGACCCCAGCGCTGTCGAGGCCCTGGGTGTGGGGCAGTCCGAACCGATCTATCCCAAGAGTAACCCCGAGGGGAACCGCCGGGTGGAGATCACCTTTGTGAAGAAGCAGACAAAATAAGGGGATACAGGATACACCATCATGCCTTCAAGAATTGAAGTAGCCCTGAAAGACAACGTCCGCGATGCACGCGGCGAGCGGATCAAACGGGAGATCGAGCACTTCCTGCACCTGGCGGTTGCCGGGGTGGCTACCATCGATGTCTACACCGTGGACGCCGCGCTCTCCCCGGCTGAACTGGAGAGGGCGGCCGCAGGCCCCTTCAGCGACCCGGTCATCCAGGAGTGGAGCATCGACCGTCCCCTCGCCACCGGCTTCGACTACGCCGTGGAGGTCGGCTTCCGGCCCGGCGTGACCGACAACGTGGGGCGCACGGCCCGGGAGGCGGTGGAGTACCTGACCGGCCGCCCCTTTGCCGCCGGCGAGGGGGTCTACACAGCCGTGCAGTACCTGCTGAAGGGCACCACCCTTACCCTGTCGGATGTGGAGCGGATCACCACCGGCCTGCTCTGCAACACCCTGATCCAGCGCTACACCATCCTGCCTGCCTCCGAGTTCGCGGCCCGGAACGGCTTTCCGGCCTACGTGCCCAAGGTTACGGGAGAAACCAGGGCCGAGGTCAGGGAGATCGACCTGGAAGTGTCCGACGAGGAGTTGCTGCGCATCAGCAAGGAGGGGGTGCTGGCCTTGACCCTGGAGGAGATGCGCATCATCCAGGCCCACTACCGCGACCCACGGGTACAGGCCGAGCGGGCGAAGGTCGGGCTGGGGGCGAAACCGACCGACGTGGAACTGGAGTGTCTGGCCCAGACCTGGTCCGAGCACTGCAAACACAAGATCTTTGCCGGCACGGTGCAGTACGAGGATGAGAACGGCAACAAACAGGAGATCAAATCCCTGTTCAAATCGTTCATCCAGCGAACAACCAAAGAGGTACGCGAGAAGCTGGGTGACAGGGACTTCTGTCTCTCCGTGTTCAAGGACAACGCCGGTGTCATCAAATTCAACGATCAACACTCCCTGGTCTTCAAGGTGGAGACCCATAATTCGCCGTCGGCCCTGGACCCCTACGGCGGGGCGCTGACCGGCATCGTGGGGGTCAACCGCGATCCCTTCGGCACCGGCCAGGGTGCCCGGCTGATCTTCAACACCGATGTGTTCTGTTTCGCCGATCCGTTCTACGAAAAACCGCTCCCCAGCCGCCTCTTGCACCCGCGCCGCATCTACGAGGGGGTGGTGGAAGGGGTCGAGCACGGCGGCAACAAGAGCGGCATCCCCACGGTCAACGGCTCCATCGTCTTTGACGAGCGTTTCTGCGGCAAGCCTCTGGTGTTCTGCGGCACGGCCGGGATCATGCCGGCCGAGATCAATGGCCAGCCGGGGCACGAGAAGTCCATCAAGCCGGGTGACCTGATCGTCATGACCGGCGGCCGCATAGGCAAGGACGGCATTCACGGCGCCACCTTCTCCTCCGAGGAGTTGAACGAGAACTCGCCGGTCACGGCGGTGCAGATCGGCGACCCCATCACCCAGAAGCGGATGTTCGATTTCCTGATCCGGGCCAGAGACCGCGGGCTGTACCGCTTCATCACCGACAACGGCGCCGGCGGCCTCTCCTCCTCCGTCGGCGAGATGGCGGGCGAGTGCGGCGGCTGCCGTATGGACCTCTCCCGGGCGCCGCTGAAATACCCCGGCCTGAACCCCTGGGAGATCCTGATCTCCGAGGCCCAGGAGCGCATGTCCCTGGCCGTGCCTCCCGACCAGATCGCGGAATTCCTGGCCATGGCGAAACGTTTCGGCTGCGAGGCCACGGTACTGGGTGAGTTCACCGACTCGGGCGTGTTCCACATGCAGTACGGCGACAAGACCGTGGCCTGGCTCCCCATGGAGTTCATGCACGAAGGGCTGCCACCCATGCAGCTCCCCGCCAAATGGACACCGCCCATACACGGGGAGCCGGTCATTGAGGTCAAGGGGGACTACACGGCCGACCTGACGGCGCTGCTCGGTTCGCTGAACATCTGCTCCAAGGAGTCGGTGGTCCGGCGCTACGACCACGAGGTCCAGGGGGGCTCGGTGGTCAAGCCGTTCAGCGGCGTTGCCAATGACGGTCCCTCTGACGCGGCAGTGGTCAGGCCGATCCTGGACTCCTTCGAGGGGGTGGTGACGGCCCACGGCATCTGCCCGCGCTACTCGGACATCGACACCTACCACATGACCGCCAATGCCATCGACGAGGCCATGCGCAACTACGTGGCCGTGGGGGGCTCCCTGGATCTGGTGGCCGGCCTGGACAACTTCTGCTGGTGCGACCCGGTCCTGTCTGACAAGACCCCCGACGGGCCGTACAAGATGGCCCAACTGGTGCGCTCCAACCAGGCGCTGTACGACGTCTGCATGGCCTACAACCTGCCCCTGATCTCGGGCAAGGACTCCATGAAGAACGACTTCTACGACGGCTCAACCAAGATATCCATCCCACCCACGCTGCTCTTCTCGGTGATCGGCAAGATCGAGGACAGCCGCCGGGCCGTGACCATGGACGTCAAGCGTCCGGGCGATATCGTCTATCTCCTGGGCAAGACCGGCGACGAACTGGGGGGCTCGGAATATCTCGCCCTCAAGGGCGCCATCGGCACCAAGGTGCCCCAGGTGGACACTGCCAAGGCCTACAAGCGTTACCAGGCCTACCATGGCGCGGTCATGGCCGGGCTGGTGGCCTCCTGCCACGACCTGTCCGACGGCGGCCTGGC
>DAIERH010000215.1 GCA_027346925.1 Geobacter sp. | reverse complement strand
TGGGCGATGATGGCGCTGCGCTGGGTCGGGTTCTGGTACAGGTCCTTGACGAGCTGGATCGAATCGGCGTTGATGAAGAAGCAGACTGCCAGGGAGATGAACAGGACCATTTTCTGGGACTTGTTCTTGTACCAGGCCGATACGCGATCCATGGAGCTATTGAACCAGGTTTCGAGAGCAGAGCGCAGCTGGGCGATGTCCGCCGCATCATCGGAGAGGACCAGCAGGGTCCGCCGCAGGTCGTCATTTTGGGGGAGCGCGTTGTTGATGCCGCTCACAAAGGCGGGAATGCTCCGGGGGGTGGTGCCGTCGGCCGGGCTGAACAGATCCAGCATGACCTGGGAAAAGGTGGCGGCGGGGATGTAGGAGGGGCGCGTGCCGTCCTCGTGGAGTGCCTTGATCATGGGGTGGGCGTAAAATGCCTGCACCATGGTGGTGTTTGTTGCGGCGCCGGTCAGCGGATTGTTGAATGGTACGGCGGTCCGGTTGCGGACCGGGCCTTCGTGCTCGCCCAGAAGATTGCAGATACCGGTACGCAGGTGCTTTTCCCGGCTGTCGCACCAGCCTGCAATCATCTCGTTCAGGGAGGTGCATACCAGTGCCAGCAATAGATACACAAAGACCAGGCCAATCAGGACATCGAGCATGGGAATACCGAACATGGCGCGCCTCCTCTGGAATTTATTATTGCAAATACCTCCCGCATACCCATTCCTGCCTGTCCGGAGCGATGCGGCACCAGCCGTCCCGCCTCTCGTACACCTGCACCGCTACCCCACGAAGCACCTGTTTCAGGATGTTGTAGGACATGCCCGCGCCGTTGCGCACGTTGAGGGAGTCCACCGCCACCACGGCGGTCGGCGTGCCTGGCGATTTCGTGGTCTGAGGCGCCGGTCCGGCGGCGAGATACTGCTGGACGAGCGGCACAAAACCGGTCGCCGCCGCCTCCACTGTATTGCCGCCAAAGAAGTTCGTGCCGGGACAACTCTTGGTGTTGCCCGTACCATTGGTGCGTTTGGCCGAGTTCAGGTCGTACCAGTGGTGGTACACGATGGAGCCGGTGTCGGGGGTAAGGCCGAAATGACGACAGAGAATGGCATTCACCCCAACGATTGTCGTGCGGTGTTCAGCCCTCATGGCGTCCCCCCCCACATCGAAGTTTGCCAGGTGCTCGATACAAATTCCCGCCTGGTTGGCCCCCTTGATCCCGGCCGGGATGCGGTCCAGGGGGCGGCAGACCGCTACCCTTCCATCCGGAAAGGTGGTCAGGTTTTGGGCGATCATGTCAAAGCCGCGCTCCCTGATGTGGAAATCCTCCATGCCGCTCAGCAGGCCGAAGTGATTGTCGCCCGTGAAGTGGGCGTAGGAAGGGGACCATGTGTGGTGGTTCTGGATGAGTGAGATCGAGCGGCTGACGCCGGCTGACTCCAGCCAGTCGTCAAATTCGTCAATGGTGCAAAGGATGAATTTGCCCTTGGTCCGCATGATTCCTCCTTTCACTGCGCGGTCCAGACACCGCAACGACGGGCCGCCTTCCAGGTGCCGACACGTCGCTGAGCTGCGCGGCGTGCGTGGTCATTATGGTACCTCGATGTGAAATTTGCCGGATGGAGCCGGCACGATGCTACCCCTTCTCCAGCACGGCGCTGACCAGGAAGCACTTCTGCGAGGTGGCGAAGCCGAGGGACAGGGTATCGTCCGGTTTGCCCGCCGAGACGAAATACTCGTTACCGGTGATGATAGAGGGGAGGGATATCTTGATGTCCGTGCCGTTGCTGGAGAGGTGATGCTTGAAGGCGCCGGCGATCATGTTGGCGAGTTCCCCCATGGCGTCGTGGACATCCTCGTCAAGCTCGGCCACCTCCACCCCCAACATGCCCGAGGTGAAGTCCAGCGCCAGGTTCCTGGGCGCATGCAGGCAGACTACGCCGCTGTAGGCACCGACCAGGCCGACCATGGCGGTGACGCTGTTTTCAAAGTGGGTGACGAGATCGGTCATCAAGGGGAGGGGAAGGAGGTCGTGTATGCCGACCATGGTGCCGAAGACCTCCTGAACATCGCTGATCACGCGGCTGGCAAGATCAGACTCGTTGAATGGCGCGGTAGCGGGCAGGGCGGAAAGCATGCATACCTCCAGGGGAGAACGTAGTGTACAGGTTCTGCATCACAATATATCAGCGGGAGCTTCAAGCACCTTTCTCACCGTCAGCCCCACCAGCAGGCGTTCCTCGCCGTGCAGGAACGAGCAGTGCATGCTTTCCGGGCCGCCGATGAAATCGGGATCGCCACTGCCGTCAGGGTCGGATACCCAGGGGAGCGAGAGGTCCACGTTGCAGCCGCCGCGGCAGAGGAATAGCTTGACGTCTCCGCCGAGGATGTTGATCATGGCGCCCAGGGCGTCCCGCACGGTGTCGTCGATGCCGGTCGGGCTGCCCCCCAGCATGCCGGCCGTTATGCGCACGGCAAGCGGCTCGCTGCACCGCGCCCAGACAACCCCCAGGTAATCGCCGTCAAAGGCTATCATGGCCGTTACGGCCGGGGTCGTGGAGTCCGGGGGGGGCGGTGGATGCTCGTGATCCACGTCCAGGTTGGCGCACAGGACCATGAATTCGCGGACCCCTTTCCTGACGCGCTGCAACAACTCTTCCTTGGCAACCCAGCGAAAGGGGGTTGGATCGAACTTTTTCATCGCGTGTTCACCCGTCAGGCAGCGATCAAAGTTCATTCGCGGCCCTGTCCAGAAAGTCAGCCCCGCCGGGGGTTGTCCCGTCAAGCCCATTTTTCAGGCTGCAGATGGCGTCTTTCAGCCGGTGCCCCTCTGCGGAGAGGCTGAAGGTAAAATCCCCGCGCGGTTCCAGCAGACGGCGGGTCAACAGCCGTACGAAGCCGTGGCTGAACTCTGTGGCGGTCAGACCGCCGTCCTGGCACTCGTCCTGAAGGCGCGGTATGTCGATGATCTGGTCGGCAAGGTGGGCGTGATGTTGCAGCATGGCCAGGATCGTGCTCTCGATGGACGTGAGTTGCGGGTCCACGTCAGAGCCTTGTAAGCGGGAATTTGCCTCTTGTCGTTCCATTGGTTCTCTCCTCGCCATATGGGTGTTCTATTGGATTATACTTATTTACCTGCCCTTCTTATTACACGTTTGATGCCAACATAAAATTACCGATATATTACAATATGTTGCAACCAAACAGGCCTGCCTTGAACCCTGCCAGCACCATTGCCGGGGCCGGGCATTGTTTCGCGCACAAGCCGCCGGCAGGCCGGATACGGGCCTGGACAAACGCCCGACAACCCGCCCTTACCCGGAACGGCACAGGGCGCAAATCCTTGCGGATACAGCATCAGCGGGGCACGGAAGGGGGTGGCGTCACGTTGCAAAACAGGGAGTGGCGATGGGGTGGGCCGGGGATGCTTGTGGGATGAATGGCGATCCAGGAAGGGGGGCGCCAAACGTAAAGAAACTTTACGTTTTGGGATTTTTCTGCCGCAAACCCGCTGTTGGAGCGGATTTGGCCGGAACGTAAAGAAACTTTACGTTCCTGTTTTTTCCCAGCGCAAATCCGCTCTTGGCAAGGGTTTGGCCGAAACGTAAAGAAACTTTACGCCAGCCTTGATTTGCATGGGGCAGCAAGGGGGGGTCGGCTTTTCAAACGGGATTATCGGGGCCGTGGCCGCGGTTCCAGGTCCTGGCGGACGATCCGCTCCAGGGTGGCGTCATACATGGCCCGGCGGCAGTCCACGCCGTCCATGGCGCCGGTGGTCAGCCTGCGGAAGAAGCGGCAACCGCCGAAACAGAGCGGCAGGTAGGCGCACTCCAGGCATTCGTCCGTCTTCCACATGTCCAGGTTGTGGGATTGGCGGTAGTCCGTGACCCCCTCGGCCAGGGAGCCGATCCGCATCTCCTCCTCTCCCATGAACACCGGGCACTTGTAGAGCCCGCCGTCGTACCCCACCACCCAGTCCTTATCGAACTCGACCATGCAGGCCCCGGCCTTGAGCTTGGGGACCGGGAAGCCGCGCCTCAGGGTCTCCTCCCGCAGCCAGGCACCCGCCTCCCACATCCAGGCCTCCTGGGTCGAGGCGCAGGTGGAGCCGAAGTCGCCGCTGACGCTGCCGTCGGACTTGGGCATGACCGGCGCGAAGACCACTGCCTTGAGCTTGGCTGGATCGACCCCCTCGGCCAGGAGCAGGTCCAGCAGTTCCGGGAAGCGGCGATGATTGTCCCGGGTGTAGTTGCCGCCGATGTCCAGGGGGACCAGTTCGTGGACCGCCCTGACATTGGCCAGAATGGC
>DAIERH010000214.1 GCA_027346925.1 Geobacter sp. | reverse complement strand
GCTGACGGTCCTGATTGTACTGCTGTTGTCGGCCTTTTACGTGGCGAACCGGTTCATCGCCGGCCCGGTCGAGGCCATCTCCCGCACCCTCAAGGGGTTCAACAACGACCTGACCGTGACCGTGCCCGTTACCAGCGACGACGAGGTGGGCGACCTGGCGCGCTGGTTCAACGAGCACATGGGTGGACTGCGGCTGCTCATCGGCATGGTCTCCGAGGTGACCGAAAAGGTCTATGCCCAGGCCAGTGTCATTGCCACCGGTGTCGATAAGCAGTCCGAGTTCGCCACCGAACTCTCCAGCTCTGTTGTGGAGATATCATCCACAATGGAGGAATTTTCTTCAACCGCCAGCCAGATAGCGCAGCACAGCCAGGGGGTGGTCGAGCGCGCCGACAAGACCCTGCAGGACACCAAGAACGGGGCCGCCGAGGTGGAGACCCTGACGTTCAAGATCAACGACATCAGCCAGGACATCCAATCCAACCTGGCCGAGATCGTGGAGCTGGGGCGGAAATCGAAGGAGATCAACAAGGTGATGGAGATCATCAACAACATCGCCAACCAGACCAAGCTGATCGCCTTCAATGCCGCCTTGGAGGCCGCCAGCGCCGGGGAGGCCGGGAAGCGGTTCGGGGTGGTGGCGGTGGAGATCCGGCGCCTGGCCGACAGCGTGGTGGAATCGACTACCGAGATCGAAGGGAAGATCACCGAGATACTGGATGCGGTGAACCGCTTGGTGATGTCGTCGGAAAAAAGTTCCCAGATGACCGTGGATGGGCAGGAATACGCCTCCCACACGGTGGCGATGCTGATCGACATCGTGGACGGGGTGGAGCAGACCACGGACGCGGCACGGCAGATCTCCCTCTCCACCCAGCAGCAGCAGATCGCCAGCAGCCAGGTGGTGCTGGCCCTCAAGGACATCGAACAGGGGCTGCGCTATTCCACCGATTCCATTCGCAGTTCCAATGCCGTGACCAACGAACTGGCCGAGTTGTCGGAAAAATTGCGGTCATTGGTCATGACCTTCAGGCTGGGCGCACCGGGCGCCTCCCAGGGTGCGGCCTTGCCCGCGGAAAACGGGTAGCCCATGAAAAACAGCGACCGTACCATCCGTGTCCTGGTGGTTGACGATTCCCCCATGGTCCGCGACATGATCACCGCCGTCCTCTCGTCAGCGCCCGGAATCAGCGTGGTCGGCAAGGCCTCCAACGGTCTGGAGGCCGTGACCAAGGTGACCAGCCTCAAGCCCGATCTGGTCACGATGGATATCGAGATGCCCCTTCTGGGGGGGCTGGAGGCCATAGAACGGATCATGGCCGAACACCCGGTGCCGATCCTGGTGGTCACGGCGCGGGGGGGAGTCCACACCGCCTTTGCCGCCGTATCCAAGGGGGCGCTCGATCTCATCGAAAAACCGGACATCGACCCGAGGAGCGGCCAGGAACTGATCAAAAAGGTCAGGCTTCTGTCCGGCGTGGACATCGCCCGGCATCTGGCCGCCAGGGCGCCGCGCACGGAGACGAGGGCCAAGGGTTCCGCGGCCTCCGGACGGCAACGGCCCGACGGCAGGGTGGTCGCCATTGCCGCCTCAACCGGGGGGCCCCAGGCCCTGCAGCAGATTCTCTCCCGCCTGGGGGCGGACTTTCCCGCGCCCATCGTCATCAGCCAGCACATTGCTGAAGGTTTTGCCCAGGGCATGGTGGACTGGCTGAACACCAGCACACCCCTTACGGTTTCCGTGGCCCGCAATCGCGAGCAGATGCGCCCGGGCCGCGTGTATGTCAATCCGTCGGAATACTCCCTGTCCATCACCAGCCAGGGACAGACCATACTCGGCGACCAGCCGGCAGGGGAACGGTACCATCCCTGCTGCAACACCATGCTGCGCTCCGCCGCGGACGCCTATGGCGAGCATGGCGTGGGGGTGATCCTGAGCGGCATGGGGGACGACGGGGTGGACGGCATGGCTGCGATCAGGTCGGCCGGAGGGGCGACCCTGGCCCAGGACGCCAAGAGTTCCGTGGTGTACGGCATGAACCGTCTTGCGGTGGAGCGCGGCTATGTGGACAGGGTCGTGCCCCTGGCCGACATGGCCGCCGAGCTCACGGCGCTCGTGGGCGGCACGCGGCCATGAGGCGGGTGGAGCAATGACAGGGCCCGACAGTACCCAACTCGCCGGTTTCAAGGAACTGCTGCTGGCCAGGTGCGGACTCTGCTTCGAAAAGGAACGCGAGGTCACCCTGATCAGGGGGCTGCGGGAGAGGATGGCCAGCCGGGGGGTAGGGGACTCCGATGTCTACCATGGGCTGCTGACCGGCGATCCGGAGGAATTCCACCGGCTGGTGGAACTGCTCACCGTCAACGAGACCTATTTCTTCCGCGAGCCGGACCACCTGAAGCTCCTGGTGGAGCGGCTCATCCCGGAGATCGTGGAGGAACGGCCAACCGGGCAGGTCAAGATCGTGAGCGCGGGGTGCTCCACCGGGGAGGAACCGTATTCCATCGCCATACTGCTGCGGGAGCGGTACGGGGCCGACAGCGGCAGGCTCTTTGCCATCACCGGTGTGGATATCGACGCCTCCGCCATCGAGCGGGCAAAACAGGGGGTGTACGGCAAAAGTTCCTTCCGGGGGGGGAACCCCGGCCTGCTCGCCCGCTATTTCGAGCCATGCGGCAGGGAGGAGTACCGCATCAGGAAAGAGGTCGGGCAGGATGTGACCTTCGAGGTGGTGAACCTGCTGGGCACGGTCTACCCCGCTGCCATGCAGATGCCGGACATCATCCTGTACCGCAACGTGTCCATCTATTTTCCGGGCCAGGTGCAGCACGCGATATTCAGCCGTCTGGCCGGGCTGCTCACCGAGGGGGGGTACCTCCTGGTCAGCGCCACGGAGACCATCCACCACGATCTGGGTATCCTCTCCCTGGTGGAAAAGGATTCGCTCTTTTTCTATCGCAAATTGCCCAACCTTCGCATCGTGGATCGCCGCGACCGGAGCCGCGCGGCCGGCACTCACCGGTCCGGCACAAGCCGGCCGGCGGCACCGGCCGCACGCAGCCGGGGGGGGACGGCCGGTCCCGGCCACGTGCCCCCGACCCCGCCGGCGGGGCAGCGGACCGCATCCGTGGCCGTGTCCGATGTCCATGCGCTCTTCGACGGTGCCCTGGGAAAGGCCCGCGACAATCGCCCCGATGCGGCCCTGGAACTCCTGGACACCCTCATCGGGCGGGACGGCTCCTTTGTCAAGGCCCATACCCTCAAGGGGAGCATCCTCCTGAACACATCCCGTTTCGACGAGGCCCGCGCCGCCTGCACCAGGGCGCTTGCCAGCGATCCGCTCTGCCTGGAGGCGGCGCTCATGCTCGGCATCATCGCGCGGCACGAGGAAGACGGCGACGAGGCCCTCAGGCGCTTCCGGGAGGCCATCTACCTGGACCCCTCCTGCTGGCTGGCCCACTTCCACACCGCCGAGATCGTCTTCATGCGGGGGGACCGGAAGCGGGCGCGCGGCGGCTACGAAGCCGCTCTCAGGATACTGGAAAGCGGCCCGCCCGGCGACCGGGAGCGGGCGTTTTTTCCCCTGGTGTTCAAGACGGATCAGTTTTTGGCCATCTGCCGGCACAAGCTGGCACTCATCAAAGATCAGGGAAAGTGACCCATGGCATTCGACCAATCGAAATTTCTGGCTCGTTTCGTCGAGGAGGCGCGTGAACACTGTGCGCGGATAAGCGACGGTCTGCTGGACCTGGAACGCTCTTCCAGCGACGCCGAGACGCTCAACTCCCTGTTCAGGTCGGCCCATACCATCAAGGGGTCGTCGCGGATGATGAAGCTTTTGGCCATCACCGAGCTGGCGCACCACATGGAGGACGTGCTGGACGCGGTGCGTGGCGGCCGGATCTCCCTGGCTCCGCCCCTGGCGGACATCCTCTTCCGGGCACTGGACAGCCTGTCGGCCCTGCTGGACAAGGTGGCCGGCGGCGAACAGCTGGGGGAGGCGCCCAAGGACCTCTGTGCCGAACTGACAGCCGCGGCCACCGCATCCGCTGCGGCCGAACCGGCGCCGCAGGCGGCCACTCCCGTACCGGATGCCGCCGCGCCCGCTCCCCTCGAGGCACCCCCCGTCGCGCCGGCACCGGTCCCTGCCCCTCCCGCCGCCGCAGCGCCGGCCGCTGAGCCCGTTGCCCCGGCCGTGGCGGACGAGGCCAGGTCGGCCCAAGCGGCAGGCAAGGTCCAGCAGAAGGATTACCTGCGCATCAACGCCGCCAAGCTGGACGACCTGATCCGGCTGATGGGAGAGA
>DAIERH010000213.1 GCA_027346925.1 Geobacter sp. | reverse complement strand
GGACCCGAATCCGGACGGTCCCGCGCCTCCCAATGACCATCCTGCGGATTTGAGCCTGGAAAGGCTTGTCGCGTTCCTGGACTCGCTGGATCTGCGTCCTGAGGAGAATGAGAGGCCTGGGCCGCTTTTTACCAAGGCGTCGCTGGATATTCTGGTTCCCCTGCTCCAGCAGGCGTTGCGCCGTGCTTCTCCGGGCGAGGATGTGACATTCGCCGTTATCGGTTTGCACGACACACTGCTGGGGTTTGCCAAACGCCCCAAGGTGACCACGGGGCGGATGTTTTACCGTAATGGCAAGATCAATCTGATCGTCGGCCTTGCCCAAAAGGACGTGAATGACCGGGAAGACCGGCGCCTGTCGCCGTTCACGCCCGGCAGCAGGCGGGCGGCGGCTGCCGGGGATTGGGCGCTTTTGCCCCATGCGGGGCATGGAGGCGTCATCCTTGCGAGAAGAGACTGGGCGGTTTCCACCGAAGACGGGGGGGCTCCGGCCATACCACCCCCCCCGGCCGCACATCCGGTTGCTCCCGCGCCGTCCTGCCCCGTTGCTGGCGACGCGCGGCCCGGCAACTCCAGAACCCCCGCGGAACGCCTCGCCACTCTCAACGAGTTGAAGGAAAAGGGACTCATCAGCGAGGAAGAATACCAGGGCAAGCGCCGGGAGATACTCAACGGGCTGTAGCCGCCGCTCGCGGACGGGCTGCCGCAACCACAACCATCTGACAGGGAGATAATCGACATGGAAGAGCGTGAATTGACGGTGCTTGCGCGTTTCAGGGCCAAAGCGGGAAAGGAGGCGGAAGTGCGCCGCGCGATAACCTCGCTGATCCCACCGACCAGGGCCGAAGAGGGGTGCGTCAACTACGATCTGCACCGCGCCCAGGATGATCCGGCCCTCTTTTTTCTCTATGAAACCTGGCGTTGCCGACAGGACCTGGACGATCATCTTGCCATGCCCTATCTGCGGGCGTTCCTGGAAAAGGTGCCCGAACTGCTGGCTGAGCCGGTGCACATATCGTTCTGGGATATGCTCTGCTGACCGGCGGGGATTCCCGCTGGAACGCGTGCGCAAACGCTCGAATGCCGGGCATCGACGTAGCATTGCTTCCGTTCGCCGGGCGCCCCGCCGCATTATTTGTTAACCCGTGCAACACCACACCGAGCTTCACCGGGCTCATAACACGAGCCTCCTTCATGCTATGGGGGGAGAAATCCCCCCTTTTTTTCGTGTAGGCTCCGCCTTGCGATCCTTCCAGGATATCTGTAAAAATACAAACACTGTTTTTTGCAGTAACTTGTTGTAGTAATTATGTTGCATCAAGGCTATACTGCTACAATAAAAAATTAAATGGAACACATTTAGTTTAATCCAGTTTGGCCCTGTCCGGACGAGCCGGAGTAATGTCGTCGCTCATGAAGAGTGCAATGCCCATCGATGAAGGAGGAGAGAGGGCGTATGGCCGAGGGTTTTGAACTGCGGAAGTTTGTTGCGCCTGAATTTGTCTTCGGCGTAGGGTCGCGTCATCTTGCCGGACGCTATGCCAGAAACCTGGGAAGCCGTAAAATTCTTGTGGTTTCCGATCCCGGTGTGGTTGCCGCGGGGTGGACGAAGGACGTGACGGACAGCCTTGAGGCTGAAGGACTTCCTTTTGCCCTGTACACGGATGTTACACCCAATCCAAAGGTGGATGAGGTGATGGCCGGTGTGGCGGTCTACCAGGCGGAGGGGTGCAATGCCCTTCTGGCGGTGGGTGGCGGCAGTTCCATAGATTGTGCAAAGGGTATCGGCATTGTCAGTTCCAACCAGAAGCATATCCTGATGTTCGAAGGCGTGGATATGGTAAAGGTTCCGATGCCGCCCCTGATCTGCGTCCCGACAACGGGAGGCACGTCGGCGGACGTTTCGCAGTTCGCCATAATCAGCAACCCCGTTGAAAGGGTCAAATTCGCCATCATCAGCAAGTCCGTGGTTCCCGACTTGGCATTGATCGACCCGGCCACCCTGACCACCATGGCTCCTTACCTCACGGCCTGCACCGGGCTGGACGCCCTGACCCACGCCATTGAGGCCTACGTCTCGACCGCCCGTTCGTCCATGACGGACCTGCATGCCATGGAGGGTATCCGCCTGGTTTCAAAATATCTCCTTCCCTCCATCGAATTTCCCGGTGACGTGGAATTGCGCGGCAAGGTGATGCAGGGGAGTCTTCAGGCGGGGTTGGCCTTTTCCAACGCCATCCTGGGTGCCAACCACGCCATGGCGCACAGCCTGGGCGGGGCGCTCGATATCGCCCACGGCGAATGCAACGCCATTCTGCTCGACCATGTCATCGAGTTCAACCTGCCGTCGGAGCCCGAACGCTTCGAGCACATAGCCAGTGCCATGGGCCTTGACCTGCGCGGCATGAACTCACGGGAAAGGAAAACGGCCCTGCTGAAGCACGTGAGGGAACTGAAAAAGGCGGCGGGTATCGACCGGACCTTGAACAGCCTTGGAGTGGGGCGTGGCGACGTGACCTTTTTCAGCGACCATGCCCTGCAAGATCCCTGTATGGCGACCAATCCGCGCAGGGCCTCCCGGCGGGACATCGAGGTGGTGTATGAAGAATCCCTCTGATCCCTCCGACCCATTGGATGCACTGCAGAAAAAACTGGCCGGCTTCGGCGAAAACTCCCTCCACAAAACCTATTATCCCGAATTGCAAAAGCGTCTTGAAGAACTGCGCGAGAGCGAGGCCTTTCTTAAGAGCATCGTCGATAACATCCCGGCGATGGTCTTTGTGAAAGACGCAGCCGAACTCCGGTATGTTGCCTTCAACAAGGCAGGCGAGGAGCTGTTGGGGTATTCCAGCGAAGAGTTGCTGGGCAGGAACGACCACGACTTTTTTCCAGAGGAACAGGCGGCATTCTTCATTCAGAAGGACCGGGAAGCCCTTGCGAAGGGTGAACTGCTCGAAATACCGGAAGAGGTGATCAAAACCAGGCATGGCGGCGACCGTATCCTGCGCACGAAAAAGATCCCGCTGTTCGACAACCAGGGAAAGGCCCGGTACCTGCTCGGCATAGCCGAAGACATCACCGATCGGAAACACCTGGAGGAACAGCTTCTCCAGTCCCAGAAGATGGAGGCCATCGGACAGTTGGCCGGCGGGGTTGCCCATGATTTCAACAACATCCTGATGGTGATCATGGGGTATGGCGCCATGTTGAAAAGGGAGATGATCCCGGAAGATCCTCACCGGGAAAAGGTCGAACAGATACTCGAAGCCTCGGAGAAGGCTGCCCAGCTGACCAGCGGCCTTCTGGCATTCAGCCGCAAACAGGTCATGAAACCGCAGCCGGCCGACCTGAACGATATCGTCCAGCATATTCAAAAGTTCCTCGTCAGGATCATCGGAGAAGATGTCCGGCTGAAGTCGTCTCTCAGCACGGCCGATGTGCGGGTTAACGTGGACAGCGGCCAGATCGAGCAGGTTCTGGTAAACCTGGCCACGAATGCGCGGGACGCCATGCCCAAGGGTGGGCTGCTGACCGTGGAGACGGGGCTCCTGGATGTGGACGAGGCATTCATTCAAGCCAACGGCTATGGCGAACCGGGCCGATACGCCCTGCTGTCGGTTTCCGACACCGGCATGGGTATGGACGAGAAGACCAGGAGCAAGATTTTCGAGCCTTTTTTCACCACCAAAGAGGTGGGGAAGGGGACCGGCCTCGGGCTGGCGATCGTGTACGGCATTGTCAAGCAGCATAACGGGTTTATCAATGTCTATAGCGAGCCGCACCTGGGGACCACCTTCAGGATATATCTCCCCCTCATCGCGGAGCAAGGGGCTGCCGATGAGCAGATCAGCGCCCCGGCGCCGCCGGAAGGGGGAACCGAGACGATCCTCGTTGCCGAGGATGAAGCCGCCGTGCGCCTGCTTGTCAGAGAGATCCTTGCCGGTCATGGTTACGACGTGATCCTGGCCGAGGACGGACAGGACGCCGTCGAGAAGTTCGAGGCGAACAGGGATGCGATCAGACTCATCCTGATGGACGTGATCATGCCGAAGATGAGCGGCAGGGAGGCATACGAGGAGATCAGAAAACGCAATGCCGCCGTAAAGGTAATGTATACCAGCGGCTATACCATGGATATCATGCAGAACCGTGACGTGCTCGACAGAGATGCCGAACTCGTCATGAAGCCGATACAGCCTCTTGAGCTTCTGAGGAAGGTGAGGGAGATGCTCGACCGGTAGATGCAATCGTTCCGCCTTGCTCTCGTGCGAGCCTTTCTTGCGGTCAGAGGGGCAAATCTCCCCTATCGATCACCCCAAGGTTCATTC
>DAIERH010000212.1 GCA_027346925.1 Geobacter sp. | reverse complement strand
CGTCCCGGTCATCATCGTCACGTCACGGGAAAAGGACGAGGACAAGAAGCGGGGCATCATGGTCGGGGCGGACGCCTATATCGTCAAGGGGGCCTTTGACCAGTCCAATCTGCTGGAAACGGTCAGGAGCCTGATCGGTTAATCAATACCCCGAATCCATGTCGCCTTCACGGCTTCTCTCGCTCAGAATGCCTCAGCCCTGGCTTTCACGGCCTGAGTTACGGCTGTGGCGGAGTTAACCCGGCAGAGCCGGCATTGATCCTCACGGGCGGCGATTGGCTCCGGCATTTCGCTCGATTCGCCATGCAGGCCTCACGGATTCGGGTTTGTTACAACTGGGTGAAACTGTTGGCAGGGGGCCGGGGAATGTGTATAGTGGACGTGAAACGGGAAACCGGAACGAACGAGGCCTGTCATGAAAAACCCGCGCTTGGCCGCCATTGACATAGGGACCAACTCGATCCGCTGCATCGTGGTCGAAGCCGACCACCAGGGCAGGTTCAAGGTGCTGGACGACGAAAAGGCCACGGTCCGCCTGGGGGAGAACCTGGGCACGAGCGGCTCCATCTCACCTGCCGCGTTCAGCCGGGCCGTGGATGCGGTCGCCATGATGCGCAAGCTGATCGAGGGACTCAAGGTGAGCGAGGTGGAGGCGGTGGCCACCAGCGCCGTCAGGACCGCCGCCAACGGCCGCGAACTGGTGGAGGTGCTCTCCCGCGAACTGGGCCGCGAGATCAGGGTGATTTCCGGCGAGGAGGAGGCCGAACTGGCCGCCATCTCGGCCCTGCACAACTTCGATATGAAGGACAAGCGCTATGCCATGATCGATATCGGCGGCGGCAGTGTGGAGATCGTTACCGCGCTGGGCAACCATATCGAAGAGTATTATTCCCTCGACCTGGGCGCGGTGGTCATGACCGAGCGCTTCCTGGCCGGCGATCCCATCAAGGCGGGCGAGTATCAAAAGTTCCAACGCCACGTGCGGGCGGCCCTCAAGAAGACCTTCGGCGGCAGGAAGATCGCCGTGCAGACCGTCATCGGCTCAGGCGGCACCATCACCTCCCTCGGCGCCATGGTCATGAACATGCGCAAGCAGGCCTACTCCTCGGTGCACGGCTTCGAGGCGCTCCGCTCCGAGGTGGTGCATATCCTGGCCATGCTGATGCGCAAGGATACCAAGGCCCGCCGCTCGGTGGCGGGACTGAACCCGGACCGGGCCGATATCATCATCGCCGGACTGGGGCTTGTCGACGAACTGATGCGCTTTTTCGGCGCCAATACCGTGCTGGTGAACGAGCGGGGCATCCGGGAGGGGTTGGTGATCCGCTGCATGCGGCGGCTCGGCCTCATGCCGGCAATGACGCAGCAGCGCACCTGGCGCGAGTCGGTTGTCGAGTTCGCCCGTTCCTGCCATTACGATGAACCCCATTCAAAGCACGTGGCCAAGCTGGCGTTGGCGCTCTTCGACACCCTGGCGCGGGCGGAGCGCCTGAAAAAGGGGGAACGCAGGATGCTGGAGGCGGCGGCGCTGTTGCACGACATCGGCTACTTCCTCAGCTACAACAGCCACCACAAGCATTCCTACCACCTGATCCGCCATGCCGACCTGTTCGGCTTCACCCCCCGGGAGCGGGAGATGATCGCCCAGATCGCCCGCTACCACCGCAAGTCGCTGCCCAAGCGGAAACACGAGGAGTACCAGCGCTTGGCCGAGAAGGACCGCCTCACGGTGTCACGCCTGGGCGGCATCCTGCGGCTGGCCGACGGGCTGGACCGGCGCAGGAGCGGCCTGGTGGAGGTGGTGGAACTCCTGCGGGACAACGACACCTTCCAGGTGAAGCTCCTGGGAACCGAGGACATCTCGGTGGAGATATTCGGCGCCAACGCCAAGAAGGAGCTGTTCGAACAGGCGTTCGGGGGCAGGGTGGTGTTCGTGACCAGTTGAATAATTGAATTATCCCGAAAAATGGTAATTACTTAACGCAAAGGCGCAAAGACGCCAGGAAAGTCAACTGATCACAAAAGACTTGTTTTTCTACTCAACAGGTGATGGGTAATCAGGCTGACATACTGTCTTACTTTGCGTCCTGGCGTCTTTGCGTTTCAAATGTTTTTTCCAGGTTATATCGGGAAGGACACTTGTAATTCGCCGTTATGATGATTACCTTCACCTGTGCTGCATCCCAATTGCCGCTGCAATGGATGTGCGGTACAGGTGCAACAACCGATCAACCAGGAACTGCCCAGACATGAGGAGGAGATGAAATGAAACACACAACGATGTGCACGCTGGCGCTGGCAACGGTTGCCCTGGCGGCGAGCATGACCTTCGCCGCCATGAACGCCGAGGCCCGTGCCGGTGGCGGAAGCTCCATGGGCAGCCGGGGGTCCCGCAGCTATTCCCGGCCTGTGGCCCCCCCGTCCCAGTCCAGCCCCTATCAGCAGGCCGCGCCGCAGCCCTATACGCCGTCCCCCTACCAGGCGCCCCAACCGGCGGGCGGCGGTTTCTTCCGCAATATGGCCGGCGGTCTGGTCGGCGGCATGCTGGGCGGGATGCTGTTCCGCAGCCTCGGTTTCGGCGGCGGCTGGGGTGGTGGCGGCGGGATCGGGCTGTTCGATATCCTGCTGATCGGCGGCATCATCTACTTCATTTTTCGGATGGTGAAGCAGAGGCGGGAGGAGGCACCCACCAATCCGAATGTCTACGACATGCAGGACTACCGGGAAACGGCATCGTACCAGCCGTCCGCGGCCTACCCCTCCGCCGCGGGCGACCTGGCGTCAGGGCTTGCCCACGTCCGGCAGATGGACCATGGCTTCGACGAGCAGCGCTTCACGGATCTGGTCATGGATATCTTCTTCAAGATCCAGGGTGCCTGGATGAACAGGGACCTGACACCTGTGGCCGGCCTACTCACGCCGGAGATGCGGCGTATCTTCCAGGAGGATATCGACCGCCTGCTGCGCGAGCACCGGATCAACCGCCTGGAGAACATCGCGGTGCGCAGCGTGGAGATCTCCGAGGTCTGGCAGGAGGCGGGGCAGGATTACATCACGGCCATGATCTATGCCAACCTGCTGGATTACACCACCGACGATGCCACCGGCCAGGTGGTGGACGGGAGCAAGACTGATCCGGTGAAGTTCGAGGAGTACTGGACCTTCACCCGGCCGGTGGGGAACAACCCGTGGCAGCTCTCGGCGATCAACCAGAAGTAGGATCGGAACACCTGACAGGAGTTGTGGGCATGCGCTTTCGCCTGACCCTGACCCAAAAACTGATCCTCAGCTTTGCCATCGTCGGCGTCTGCATGGTCGCGGCCCTGGCATACGCCATCACCGGACTCGGCACCATGCGCCGCATGGCCGACGATATCGCCCGCAACGACCTTGCCGCGGCCACGGACGCCATGGCGTTGCGGGACACCATGCTGGCTCAGGAGCGTACAGCCAGGAGGTTCCTGATCCTCAGGCTACCCGAGTTACAGGAGTTGCATGAGCGGCAGGCCGACACGTTTCGCCGGACGCTGGCAGGGCTCCGGCAGCATACCAAGGGGGCAGGGCTCGATGGACTGACTGCCGGCTATGCCGCCTATGTCGCGGTGAGCGCCCGGATGTTCAGCGGCAGGGAGGTGGATGAGGCGGCCCTGAAACAGGTTGCCGGGCGGGTGGAGACTGAGGTGGAAAAGATCCGGGCGCAGCAGCAGAGGTCGCTCGAACGTAAGCTGAACCTGGCCGGTGAGCGCGAGGCACACACCGCTGCCTGGGCGCTCGGCCTGGCCCTGTGCGGCGTTACCCTGGCGTTCGCGGTTGCCGGGCTGCTTGTCTATTCCTTTTCATCCTCCATCGGCAAGCTGCAAAAGGCCACCCATCGCATCGCCGCGGGGGATTTCGATCATGACCCCCGCATCCCGCCGGGAGACGAGATCGGCTCCCTTGCCCAGGACTTCACGAGCATGGCGCTCAGACTCAAGGATCTGGAACAGATCAGTCTCGACGCCAGCCCCCTGACCCGCCTGCCTGGCAATATCGCCATCGAGCGCTCCATCAACCGGCGTCTGAAGGAGCGGGTTCCCTTTGCCATGTGTTACCTGGACCTGGACAATTTCAAATCCTATAATGACCGCTATGGTTACATCAAGGCCAGCGAACTGATCAAGGAAGCGGGCCAGGTCATTCATAACGCCGTCAAGCGTCTGAACGATCCCGATGACTTTGTGGGACACATAGGCGGTGACGACTTTGTGGTGATTATCGACGCAATGCTTGCAAAAGCGGCTTGCCAGGCAATTATTCGCGATTTCGACGCCATGATCCCGTCGTACTACTCCGAAGAGGATCGACGCGCCGGCTACATCGATGGGATCGACCGCT
>DAIERH010000211.1 GCA_027346925.1 Geobacter sp. | reverse complement strand
ATCGGAGACAAATGCGCCCCCGCACGAAATGTTACGTGTGTATCCACGGTCGGTGTCAATATAAGCCGGGATTTTGAGGTCCGTCCGCTTGAAGGCACGCAACCCTCTCGGTTTAAATTCTGCGCAGTTCCCGGTCAGGAAGTCATTTACGCTCTTGGCCTGTTTTGCATCACCGGCCATTGCCATGGGGACGATCATCATACCCATGGCCCTCACCCGAAGAGTGGGATAATACTCCGTAAGTGTGTAGGCCACGGCTTTCTCCTCGGCCTTGGCTTTTACCATCGCCATCAAATCCACCAGAATCCCTCTGCACTCGCCATGTAAAACATAGTTCTCCGCTTCGCTGAAGGTAGAGCACTGTACCGTTTGAACGTCGAATGAGGCGAGGTTGGAGGTGATCACCGAACGGGTCATGTCGTCATAGGCAATGGCTAGCACCGGAAAGTCCTGATGATTTGTTTCAGTGTTCATAACTGATCCTCTCCAAGGGCATTCAAGTTTAAACAGCATTTAAACCAACGCAAGTCAGCACCATGTCTTAATCTTGCCCATTGTCTGATAAAACGATGGTATAAAGAGTATATGATCAATATCACACTTTCGCAACGTGTTAAAGGATTCATTCCAGATAAACGCCGAATAGAGTCCGTGGTATACGTGGTAAAATAAAATTTGCTTTTGCCGAACTGTGACGGGGAGGCTTTTCCATCCCTTGTCAACATCATAAAGGGGTTACAGCATGTCAAAGAGAAACAGGTTCATCCTCATCCTGGTCACCGCGGCCCTGGTTTTCCCTTTAGCCTCCTCGCTGCTGTATTACTACGCCGACTGGCTCTTTTTCGTCGAGACCGGCTTCACATCGGTGTTCATGACGACACTGACGGCCAGGATCGGCGCAGGGCTGTTCTTTGGCGTCCTGATGTTGTTCTTTGCCTTGGCCAATCTGTTTGCCGCCAACCGCTTCCCCATTCCCCCGGTCGGGGTCTTCATTCCGGGCGCCGGCTACCGCATCGGGAGGGACGAGACGGCGCGGCTGGCGAAGCCCCTGGCGATCCTCATCGCCGTTGTTCTGGCGCTGCTGGCGGGAAATTGGGGCACCGTGCAGTGGGAGGACGTGCTCCTCTTCATGAACCGGGTGACTGTCGGCACGCTGGACCCGATCAAAGGCAAGGATATCGGCTTCTACCTGTTCAGTCTGCCGTTTCTGGAGATGCTCGTGGCCTTTGCCGGCTTCGCGCTGCCGGTCATCATGGTCATGGTAGCGCTGCAGTACTGGCTTCGCGGCGCAATCACGCTCACCGTGCAAGGCCTGGGGGTTGACCCTTGGGCGAGAAGGCACCTGGCGGTTCTGGTGGGGATATGCTCACTCACGGTAGCCGCCGGTTTTTATCTGGACGGCTTCAGGCTGCTCCTCTCGGGGAGCGGCACTTTTCATGGCGCCGGGTATGCCGACGTCCACGCCAGGCTGCCGACATACGGGATTCTGGCTTTCCTGACCCCACTTGCGGGTGGGGTGCTGGCGGCCGGGATTTGGAGGGGCGTCTGGCGTACGGTCCTCATACCGGTGGTGTTCCTCTTTGTCGCGTACGGTGGCGGCATCGTGCTTTATCCGTCACTGCTGCAGAAGTTCAAGGTTGCGCCCAACGAGCTGGACCTTGAGATGCCCTATATCAAGAATGCCATAACCTTTACCCGCCTGGGTTACGATCTGGACAAGATCGAGACCATCCCCTTCGATGTTGACCTGAAACTCACCGCCGCCGATATCGCCAACAACGACGCCACCATCAAGAATATCCGGCTCTGGGACCACGCGCCGCTGCTCAAGACCTACAGCCAGTTGCAGCAGATCAGGACCTATTACAAGTTCTTCGACGTGGATAACGACCGCTACCTGGTGAACGGGCGCTACACCCAGGTCATGCTCTCGCCGCGGGAACTCTCCTACGCAGATCTGCCCAGCAGAAACTGGATCAACGAGAGGCTTATCTTCACCCACGGCAACGGCATTACCATGGGACCGGTAAGCCGGGTCAGCAAGGAAGGGCTGCCCGAGTTCTTCGTGAAGGACATCCCTCCCGTAAGCCTGGCCGACATCCGGGTAAAACGGCCGGAGATCTATTTCGGCGAGCTGTCCAACGAGTATGTCGTCGTCAAGACCAAGGTGCCGGAATTCGGCTATCCGACCGCCACGGGGAACATCAACACGACCTATGCCGGCAAGGGCGGGGTGCCTCTTGATTCCCCGCTCAGGAAAGCCCTGTTCGCGGCCCGCTTCGGGACGGAGAAGATCCTCCTTTCGTCCGACATCACCAGTGGGAGCCGCATCATCTTCAACCGCACCATCAATGAGCGGGTCAGGGCAGTGGCGCCCTTCCTCCGTTTCGACGGCGATCCCTACATGGTCGTGACCGCGAACGGTGAGCTCAAATGGATCATCGACGCCTACACCGTTTCGGATCGTCTCCCTTATTCAAAGCCCCTCAAGGGGGGGCTCAACTACATGCGCAATTCCGTCAAGGCGGTTGTGGATGCCTATGACGGGTCACTCGACTTCTACATCAGCGACCCGAACGATGTCCTGCTGAAAGTCTATTCCCGCATCTTTCCGCGACTCTTCAAACCGCTCTCGGCCATGCCGGCCGATCTGGCCGAACATGTCCGCTACCCCCAGCAGTTTCTCCAGATCCAGGCCGCCATGTTCGCCTCCTATCACATGACCGATCCCAAGGTTTTCTACAACAAGGAGAATCTCTGGCAGGTGCCCGTCCTGGGTGACAAGCCGATGGAGCCCTATTACACGATCATGAAGCTGCCGGGCGAGAAGAAGGAGGAATATATCCTGCTCCTGCCCTTTACCCCGTCCAGGCGCGACAACCTGGCGGCCTGGCTCATCGCACGTTGCGATGCGCCGAACTACGGAAAGATCCGGGCCTACACCTTTCCGCGCGACCGCTTGATCTTCGGCCCGAAACAGATCGATGCCCGCATCAACCAGGACTCCTTCATATCCCAGCAGTTGACGCTCTGGAACCAGCGCGGCTCCGAGGTCATCCGGGGGAGCATGTTGATGATTCCGATCGAGAAGTCGCTCCTCTACGTCCAGCCGCTCTACCTGGCGGCCGACAAGGATGCCCTGCCCGAGTTGAAACGGGTGATTGTCGCCTACGGGGATGAGGTCGTCATGGAGGAGAACCTGGAACTGGCCCTGCAACGGCTCTTCGGCGGCAGAAAGGCGGCGCCGGCGGGCGTTCCCGCGACGGCGGCCGCGGCCTCGCCGGACATGGCGGCATCTCCTTCCGCCCTTGCCAAGGAGGCCATGGGCATCTACGAAAAGGCGATCACCCTGCAACGCCAAGGGGACTGGGCCGGCTATGGGGATGAACTGAAGAAACTGGGGGAGGTTCTGAAACGCATGGCGCGGTAGATTATTTTCCATCCCACGATACGGTTTTTTTCAGGATCACTTTTGTTGGTTCGCATCTTCTCTTGGAACCGAAGCAGAATCCAGCAGCACCCGCACCCGTTCCACGGCGGGGGGATGGGAATAGTAGAAGGCCGCATACCAGGGGTGGGGGAACAGGTTGGAGAGGTTCTCGGCCGACAGCTTGACCAGGGCCGAGGCCAGGTCCTCCGGCCGGCCGGTCAAGTCGGAGGCGAAGCGGTCAGCCTCCCGCTCGTGGCGCCGGGATAGCCAGGCCGAGAGCGGTGTCAACGGGAACATGACCAGCGATCCGACAAAGCCGAGGATGACCATCCTGGCCGGAAGGGAGATGCCAGCGGGAAGACCCAGCAATACCGGCAGGCCGGGCCAGTTCAAGGCGTGGAACGCCAGCCAGGCCGCGGCCAGCGCCATCAGCTCAACCACTACCAGTCGTTTCCAGATATGCCCCTTTTTCCAGTGGCCGATCTCATGGGCCAGCACCGCCACAATCTCGCCGTGGGTCATCCGGCTGATCAGGGTGTCGAAGAGGACGATGCGCTTGACCCGGCCGATGCCGGTAAAATAGGCGTTGGAGTGCCGGCTGCGCCGGGAGGCGTCCATCTGCATCACCCGCCCCACCTTCAGTCCGGCCTTCTCCATCATGGCACGGATCTCGTCCTCCAGCCCCTCCTCGGTCACCGGCTCGAATTTGTTGAAGAGCGGTTCGATCACATAGGGGGAGATGAACATCATGAACAGGCTGAAGGTGGCCATGAAGGCCCACACCCAGAGCCACCAACGGTTCGGGCTCCAGCGGATCAGCCAGAAGGCCGCCGTGATCAGCAGCATCAGCAGCAGCGCGCCAATGACCTGGGATTTGAGAAAGTCGGCGATCCACAGGCGGGCGGTCATGGTGTTGAAGCCGTAGCGGGCCTCTATGCGGAAGGTGCTGTAGAG
>DAIERH010000210.1 GCA_027346925.1 Geobacter sp. | reverse complement strand
CGAACACCGGGTGGAGATCGTGGAACGCAAGGGGACCGGACACCCGGACCAGATCTGCGACTCCGTCATGGAGGCCATTTCCCTGGCGCTCTGCCGGGCGTACCTCGACCGGTTCGGTACGATCCTCCACCACAACATCGACAAGGGTCTCCTGGCGGCGGGGCGGGTGGAGAAACGCTTCGGCGGCGGGCGGGTCGTCCGCCCCATGGAACTGATCATCGGCGACCGTGCCACCTTCAGGCTAGGCGGAGAGGAGATCCCGGTCGGAGACATCGCCGTGACGGCAGCCAAAGGGTGGGTCGGGCGGAATCTGCGTTTCGTGGACCCGGAACGGCACATCCGCTACCGGGTGGCCCTGGCGCCCGGTTCGGATGAGCTGGCCGACATCTTTGCCCGCCCCGGCGCCGTGCGGGTGGCCAACGACACCTCGGCAGCTGTCGGATATTATCCACTCAGCCCCACGGAACGAATCGTTTTGGGGATGGAACGTTTCCTCAACGGCCGGGAATTCAAGGAACGGTTCCCCCAGACCGGTGAGGACATCAAGGTGATGGGTGCCAGGAGCAAGCGGGAGTTGGACCTGACCATCGCCATGCCGCTCTTGGCCCGTGATGTGACCTCGGAGCAGGACTACTTTGCCTTCAAGGCGGCCATCCTGGCCGAGATGCGGGATTTTGCAGGGAGTCAGGGCGGGTTTGGGCGGATCGCGCTGCACTACAATACCCTCGACGTGCCGGGGCGGGGGCTCGGGGGTGTCTACCTGAGCCTGCTGGGCACCTCGGCCGAAGATGCCGATTCGGGGCAGGTGGGACGCGGCAATCGCGTCAACGGCCTCATCTCCATGAACAGGCCGATGGGGACCGAGGCGGCTGCCGGAAAAAATCCGGTCAGCCACGTGGGGAAGATCTACAACGTCCTGGCCCATCGAATGGCTCGGGAGATCTATCAGGGCATCGAAGGGATCAAGGAGGTGTACGTCCTGCTCCTGAGCAGGATCGGCGCGCCCGTGGATCAGCCCCAGATGGCCACAGCCCAGCTTCTGCTGGAAAGGGGGCGGCGGATCAACGAGATTTCCAACAAGGTGGAGGCCATTTTCGAACGGGAATTGGCGCAGATCAACAGGTTCTGCTCAGCCCTGGCTCGGGGGGAATACCCGGTCTGCTGAAGGTGCTGTTACGACACGGGGGCCATGATCCCCCTGGTGAAGATCGCCACATACTGCCGGATCAACTGTTCGTCCTCCCCGGGTGAATGGCTGATCAGGCTTTCCGTGGCCAGGGTGCTGAGAAAGAAGTAATTGATCATTCCGGCAAGGGCGAGGGACGCGTTCACCGCATGAATATCCCGCCGGAACCGTCCCTGCCGAACCCCCTCTTCCACGACATCAGCGAGAATCCTGATCACCTTGGCGATGGCCGGAGAGACGATGGTGGAGAAACAGGTGGTGGGGTTGGTGAGTTCACTGGTGTAGAACCGCAACAGATGAGGGTTGTTGCGGTGCCGCCGGATGGTCCAGCGGAGATAGGCCTCGATCACGGTCAGCGGATCGGCCCCCTGCTGCCGGATCTCGTCGATCTGGTCGAAACAGGCGAACTGTTCCTGCAGCACTGCGGAGTACAGCCCCTCCTTGCCGCCAAAATAGTAGGAGATCATGGAAATGCTCGTCCCGGCGGCCTGGGACAGCTCCCTGATACTGACCCCGTACAGACCTCGGTCGGCAAACAGCCGTGTCCCCACCTCCATCAATTTGCTGCGACAGTCCGCTTTTGGCATTCTGCTCCCCGCCCCCTCGTATTTGCGCGACAAAGAGTAGCAAAATCACGCGCAGAAGCCAATTTTATTGACCCGGTCCCGTAATAATTCTTGCACCGCATACAGCGTGAAGCTATGATGTATTCGAACGAACGTTCGATTTATTTGATAGGCCATCGTTCGGACCGCAAGGATTCCGTGGAGGTAACAGCCATGGAATCTGCGGAAAACAATCCACAGCTTTGGAGGAGGAAACGGGTAGATGTCAGAATTACACAGCAGGATCAGGAAAACCAATCTCCATGCCAAGATCAGGAAGGCCGAAGAGGTCATTCCCCTGTTCAAAAACGGAATGAACATCGGCTGGTCCGGATTTACTCCTGCCGGTTATCCCAAGATGGTACCCATCGCCCTGGCAGACCACGTGGAGAAGAACCAACTGCAGGGGAAACTGAAGTTCAACCTCTTCATCGGTGCATCCGTCGGCGCTGAAACCGAAGACCGGTGGGCCTCGCTCGACATGATCGGCCGCCGCTGGCCCTACCAGACCGGCAAGAACATCCAGGCCGGCATCAACGAAGGGCGCATCCTCATGGGGGACAAGCACCTTTCCATGTTTTCCCAGGATCTGGGATACGGGTTTTACACCAAGGACAATGGCGGGCGCCTGGACATTGCCATAATCGAGTGCTCCGCCATTACCGAGAACGGCAGTCTGGTACTGACGGCCTCCTGCGGCGCGGTACCGGAGATCGTGCAGATCGCCGATCAGATCATCATCGAGATCAACACCTCCATACCGAGCTTCGAGGGGCTGCACGACATCATCGAGCCGGTCGCCCCGCCCAATCGCCTCCCCTACCTCATCAGCCGGGTTGACGACCGGGCCGGCTCCCCCCATGTCCGGATAGATACGGACCGGATCGTGGCCATCATCGAGTCGAACCGCCCCGATAACGGCCGTTCCTTCAGTGAGCAGGACGACACCTCGGAAGCCATCGCCAATAACATCATCGACTTCTTCTCCTGCGAGGTGAAGGCCGGGCGCCTGCCCAAGAGCCTGCTGCCGCTCCAATCGGGCGTCGGCTCTATCGCCAACGCGGTTATCGGCGGTCTGGCTAAGGGGCCGTTCTCGGGCCTTAACGTCTGGACCGAGGTGCTGCAGGACACCATGCTCGACCTGTTCGATTCAGGGAAGCTGGATTTCGCTTCAACGGTATCGCTCTCGTTTTCGGTGGACGGATTCAAGCGTTTTTACGGCAATTGGGACAAGTACAGCGGCAAGGTCCTGATGCGCCCCCTCTCCATCGCCAACCACCCGGAGCCGATCCGCCGCCTGGGGTGCATCGCCATGAACACGCCGGTCGAGTTCGACATCTATGCCCACGCCAACTCGACACTGGTGGGGGGGACGCGGATGATCAACGGCATCGGCGGCTCCGGCGACTTTCTCCGCAACGCCTATCTCTCCATCATGCACACGCCGGCGGCCCGGCCGACCAAGACCGACCCGACCGGCATCACCTGTGTCGTGCCCCACGTGCCCCACGTCGATCACACCGAGCACGACCTGGATGTGCTGGTTACCGACCAGGGATTGGCCGACTTGCGCGGCCTCGACCCCAAAAGCCGCGCCCAGCTCATCATCGACAAATGCGCGCACCCGGACTACAAGCCGCTGCTCCGGGAATATTTCGACATGGCAAAGAAAGAGTGCCTGGCGCGGAAGGCCGGCCACGAACCGCAACTGCTCGACCGGGTCTTCAAGATGCAGGTAAACCTCGCGAAAAACGGCACCATGAAGATCGACAACTGGGATATCTGACGAACGGGGACCGGCCTGCGGATACTGGGATGCCGGTACGGAAATGGAGGCGAGAATGCGTGACCTGGATCAGAGTTATTACCTCAGCACGGCACTGCAGGCGCTGGAAAATGCCTATGCCCGCAATCGTGACGCCGCCGTGGGGCCGCACATCTCACGGGCCATTGGCGCCCTGCAAAGACTGATGCACCAGGCAGCGAGCGCCGATGGGGCGCACAAGCGGATGTCGAGTGACCCCTACGAGATGAACGAATTCAACTCCGCCATCTGAACCACCCGGGGGGGCCTTCGGGTCATCCCTCTCCGAATCCGCTGCCGCCGGTACGGGCAGCTTAGCAATTGCTCCGTCTGGGGGAACATGCTATATTGAACCGAAACCTGAACCACAGGGGCCACCCCTGTGGTTTTTTATTGGGCACCGTCATCAAGGGAGAACATCATGAACACACGGTTATCGGCCGGAAGTATTGTTGAAACGCGGTGTACCCGCTGCCGCGAAGTAATGAATCACACGATTGTCGCCATGGTGGGGGAAAAGATCGTGCGCGTGGAGTGCAATACCTGTCACGGGGTCCACGCCTATCACCCCGTCAAAGCACCCAAAGAGCCCGCTGCCGCCAGGGCTGTCCAGAAGAAGGCGGCGTCATCCCGCACGCCGAAAGCCGATCCAACGGCCACTGCGCGTGCCGAGTGGGAAGCGTTGCAGATGGACATGGATCCGGCGCAGGCGATCCCGTACGATATGAACCGCACCTACCGCGCGAAGAACCTGCTGTTCCACCCCAATTTCGGGCTCGGCATCGTGCAACTCGTCCTTCCGCCAAACAAGATCGAAGTCCTGTT
>DAIERH010000020.1 GCA_027346925.1 Geobacter sp. | reverse complement strand
GGCGGTACAGTGGCTGACGCTCTTCAACCCGCTGCGTTACTACATGGTGGTCATCAGGGGGATATTCCTCAAGGGGGTGGGGATCGGGGCGCTATGGCAGCAACTGGCAGCCCTGGCCGCCATCGGCATGATCGTTCTCATGGTTGCGGTGGGGAGATTCAGGAAGACGGTGGGGTGAGGTCGTCCACCGTGCAGAAACGCGCCCCGGCCTGTTTCATCTCCTCCAGTGCCCGTACCGAGTCACCAGGGGTCACATCCACCCCGACCACCGCATCCGTCAGCACCGTCACCGCCAGTCCCGACCGCAACGCGTCCCCTGCCGTGAAGTTCACGCAGTAGTCGGTGGCCAGGCCGCCGACATAGAGATGCCTCACGCCCAGCGAAGTCAGCAGGGCTGCCAGCGGGACGCCCTCACCGGTGACCGCCTCAAAAGCGGAGTAGCTGTCCCGCTCCGGGTCAATGCCCTTGAAAAGCAGCACCGTTCCCGACGGCAGCCGCAGGTCGGGATGGAACTCCGCGCCTGCACTCCCCTGCACGCAGTGGACCGGCCAGGAACCGCCGTACTGGCGGAAATGCTTCGTCACCGGGGGGTGCCAGTCGCGGCTGGCCAGCACCGGCAATCCGGCTGCCGCGAAGAACTCTGCCGCACGGTTGAGCGGCTCCACCACCCGGTCGCCGTCCGGAACCCCCAGGGCCCCGCTGGGGCAGAAGTCGTTCTGCACATCCACGATCAAAAGCGCCGTATCTCTCTCCACGCTCATTTCCCCTTTCCCACCAGGCTATCGATCAACCGGTTCCGCAGGCTGTTCAGTTGTCCGGACACGGATACCTTGTAGCGGTGCGGGTTGATGAAACGCAGACACCCCGTCGGCAGCAGCGCCAGTTCCCGTTTGCAGCGCTCCGCCATGTCCGCCAGCGGCTCCGCAGCGTCCGTCCGCCGACCGGCCTCCATGACCACCCGCCGAAGGTCCGTAAAACGGGCGTTCTCCGGTAGGGTCTTGTGCTGGAGGGGGTTGGTGGGGTCATGGACCGTGTCACCCCCCCGGACATCGTCCGTATCCAGGCAGATCACATCCTGGATAAAGCCGCCCTCGGCGTTGAGCGCCCGCAGCAGGCGCTTCCTGCCCGGCAGGGTCGCCTTGGCGATGTCGCTGGTCACCTTGAGTTTAGGCTGCCCCGCTATCTCCACCAGCTTGTAGACCCCGCCCAGGGCTCCGCCTCCCGGTCCGGAGCCGGTGGCCAGCTTGGTGCCGACACCGTAGATATCCACCCGACCGCCTTCGGCGCGCACCGACTCGATCACCTGTTCGTCCAGCTCGTTGGAGGCCACGATCCTGACGCCGTTGAATCCGGCCTCATCCAGCATGGCCCTGGCCTCGCGGGAGAGATAGGCCAGATCGCCGGAGTCGATGCGGATGCCGCGCAGTTCATGTCCTTGTTCCCGCAACTCCCGCGCCACGGTGATGGTGTTGGGCAGTCCGCTCTTCAGGGTGTCGTAGGTGTCCACCAGCAGGATGGTGCTGTCCGGAAAGGCGTCGGCATAGGCGCGGAAGGCGGTCAACTCGTCCGGGAAGGCCTGCACCCAGCTATGGGCGTGGGTGCCCCGCACCGGCAGGCCGTAGGCCATGCCGGCCAGCACGTTGCTGGTGCCCCGCACGCCCCCCACGCAGGCGGCCCGCGAGGCCGACAGCCCGCCGTCCGGCCCCTGGGCGCGGCGCAGGCCGAACTCGATCACCTCGGCCCCGTCGGCGGCGTGGCAGACCCGGGCAGCCTTGGTGGCGATCAGGGTCTGGAAGTTGATGATGGTGAGCAGGGCCGTCTCCACGAACTGGGCCTCGGCCAGGGTGCCCTCCACGGTCAGGAGCGGCTCGTTGGCGAAGACCAAGGTCCCCTCAGCCGGAGCGGTTATCCTGCCCCGGAAGCGGAATTCCCGCAGGAACTCGATGAAGCGCGGCCTGAATATTCCCAGCCCCCGCAGATACTCCAACTCCTCCGGTGCGAAGCGCACCTGCTCCAGGAACTCCAGCGCCGGCTCCAGCCCGGCGAACACGGCGTATCCCCCCTCAAAGGGATTGGTACGGTAGAACAGGTCGAACACGGCAGGTTTGCCGGCCATCCCCTCTTCCAGGTATCCGGCCAGCATGGTCAGTTCGTACAGGTCCGTCAAAAGCGGTGAGTAGCGCATGGTGTCTCTCCGGAGCTGTTTTCGCCTACAGTGGTTCCGGCCCGCTGGTGACCTGTACAAAACTCCCAGGCCTGATCCATCGGGAAAAGGCAGACTTGACTTGGGCAGCGGTAATCTTCCGATATTTGTTTGCCGCACGAGTGGGTTCGTCCAAAGGCAAATCCATTTGTGAAAGATTGAGCAGTCCCAGGGCAATACTTGCCGTACTCGTATTCGACAACAATACCTGGTGAACGAGCAGATTCTTTGCCTGCGACAGTTCTTCGGGGGTTACAGGGTTCGTCCGCATGTCCGCGAGGTCCCGCTCTATGATCAAACGGGCTTTTGAGACATTCTGGGGATCGCAGCCGTAAAATACGCCGAAGGTGGAACGAGTTTTACCGATATTCAGGAATGCATCAACAGCATAGACCAACCCGTTGTTCTCGCGGAGGTCATGATAGAGCCTGGTCGCATAGAACGCTCCGGTAAGTATGTGGAGGCCGACTTGTAACGGATAGTAATCCGGGTGTGAACGGGTCACGCCGAGTGTCTCCGCGAGTCTCACCTCATCCTGCACCCTGCTTTTGTCGGGCACCACCACTGCCGCGGGTGTGTTGTCGGGTATGGGTTGGTACTCGGTTTCGGGTTTGGGGCCTTCGGCCTTCCAGTCGCCGAAATATTTCTCGACGGTTGCCCGTGCCTCCGCGGGCGTAATGTTCCCCACGACCACGATTGTCGTCAGGTCGGGCCGAAAGATTTTCTGGTAATAACCCCTTATATCCGCAATGGTCAACCTGTCGACTGTTGCCGGCGTGGCATAACGAAGTGCCGGGTCATCCTTGGGGTAGAGCGCTGTCTTGAGAGCCCGGCTGACAAGCCATTTCGGGCTTTTTTCCTGGCCGGCGAGCAACGAAGAGGTCTCTTTCCGCACTACCTTGAAAGCCTCTTCCGGAAGCGCGGGATTGATCAGGTTATCTGCCACGAGTGATACTCCGCGGTCAAAATGTTCCCGTAAGACCTGCAGAGAAAACAGCGTCCCCACCTCGGCATCAGCGGCAATGGCATCCAGGGCGGACTGGAAAGCCAGGCGATCCAGGTTCTTGCTCCCATATGAGAAAAGGCCGCCGAGTATCTCATCCACACCCTCCTTGCCAGGGGGGGCTTCAAGTCCCGGATTGTTTTTCACGCGGCCATACAGATTTACCGTGTTGCTTGTCCTGGTCGTTTTAACGATAAGGCGCATGCCGTTTCTCAGCTTCAGATCGGTCGGCTCTTCTTTCGGTACGGCAACCTTGTGGGGCCTTGTGACCTGGACTGCCCATGCAGGAAGCTTTACCTGCCTGACCTGCTTGGGAGTGAATGATTCATTCGTACGGCTAAACCCTTTGGACGCTACGGGGCTGCCGGACTGCCTGGGCGTCATGACCGCTGTAATTGCCGTGTCGTTGACCAAATAATTACGTGCAACACGATTGACATCTTCAACGGTCACAGCACTGATGGCCTTGATATCATCGTCAGGTGAGGAGCGTCCTTCCAGGGCAAGGGCTTGCGACCATGCGGAGGCCAGCCCCTCAATCGAGTTCTTTTGAAACTCTGCCTGGGCAATTTCACGTCGCTTGGAGGCCTCGACCAGTTCCTTCGGCACACCATTTTTCACATAGTCCCGGATGATTTTCTTTATGGTCTCAACCATGGGATGCCCGTCTTCCCCTTGGGGAAACGCGGCCATGGCAAAACCATACCCCATTTGGGGGAACGCACTGCTTTCAAAGTCGGCAGACAGTGCCTTGCCTTCCGGTACAAGTGCGTAGAGGTTGCCGCGCTGACTGGACAGGACATCCGACAATACCATCCCTGCTGCATAGTCGCGACTCTCGAACCCCGGGAAACGGTATGCGACCACAGTCAGCCCATACGACAAATCCGAGTCAAGTTCCAGTGAAGCGGGTTTAAGGGGGGAGAATTCGATCCGGCCGCGTGCGGGCAGCTTTTTCCCGGGGATCGATTCAAACAGGCGCTTGACCAGCGCCAGGGTACGTTGAGGGTCAACATTGCCCGCTATTACCAGGATTGCGTTGTTTGGCGCATACCAGTCATCATGGAACTTTTTGAGCATGGCACCGGTTGTTGCGTCAAAAGAAGGGACCGTGCCAAGCGCGTCATGTTCGTACGGGGTCCCCGTAAACAGCTTGCCCAACAGGCGGGTGTTGAGGACATACTCCGGATTGGACAGGTCCTGAACCACCTCCTGCTCTATGGCTCCGCGTTCTTCACCCCAGGCCTTGTCGGAATCGAGTATTCCGCGCATGCGCACCGCCTCTACGTGAAGAGCGGTTTCCATGTCCTCGGCCGGGACGGTGAAGAAATACTGCGTCAGGGACTGTTGGGTCTGGGCGTTGAAATTCCCGCCCATGGCGGCAATTATGGATGACAACTGGTCCGGTGCAAGCCCCGGACTGCCGCGGAACATCATGTGTTCCTGGGCATGCGCCATTCCCGGAAAACCGGCAGGAGCCTCGTTGGAACCGACAAGGAAGTTGACCTGGGTCGTGACGACGGGAGCAAGGGAATTCTGCACGATAACCACCCGCAGGCCGTTTTTCAGGGTGGCCCTGGTGACCTCGGCGGATAAAACGGGGTGGGCGCCGGCAAACAGAATCAGAATCAAGACAATAAAACACCAGGCGTTTCGCTTGGTACTGCTCATATAACCTCCATGACAACGGTTAGTTGCACTCCAAACCGGTTCGCAGGTTGGCAAGGTTTCTTTTCATCAGGGAGATGAATGTGACACCTTTTTCAAAATCATCCTTGCCGACATTATGGGCGGCATGGAGCAGCAGGACGGACGCCCCGCTTTCCCTGGCGATCATCTCCGCCACCCGCGGCGAGAGCAGTTCCTCGCTGTAGACGTACTTCAGGCCGCTGGCCTTGACCTGCTTGACGAGCGCGATCAATTGGGCCGGAGTAGGTTCGGCATCGGCGTTGACGGCGGATGCGGACTCATACCGGAGTCCGTAGCGGTGGGCGAGATACCCGAAGGCATAGTGTCCGCCGTGCAGGAATACCCGCTTGGCGCAGGTGGACAGGCCGGCCCGGTAGTCGTCGTCGAGCTTTGCGAGTTTCGCCTTGTAGGCGGCGGCATTGGCCAGGTAGTACCCCGTGTTCGCGGGGTCCTTGGCGCACAGGGCGGCGGCGATGTTGTCCACCATGATCCGGGCATTGCCGAAGTCGAGCCAGATATGCGGATCCATGGCGCCGGCATGATGATGGTGCCCTTTGCCGTTGTGGCCGTCATGCTCGCCTTCCCCTCCCTCCTCTATACCTGCCTTGAGAAAGACAACTCCCTTGCTCGAGTCCACCAGCGTGATGTTTCCGGCATTAAGGCCTTTGACGAACTTCATTGCCCAGGGTTCCATGTATTCGTTGGTGAAGACGAACAGGTCTGCCTTGGTGACCCTGGCGGCATCCTCGGGCCGTGGTTCGAAGGAATGGGGCTCGACACCGGGCGGGAGGATGAGCCTCACCTCCGCCTTGTCCCCCCCGATGGTCCGGGCGAAATCGTAAAGCGGGAAAAGGGTCGTCACCACGGTCAATTTCTTCTGCGCCGAAGGTGAAAGCGGCACTTCTTTCTTCTGGCAGGCACACACCAACGCCAGGCACATAGCCATAAAAACCGCTGTTCGAACATGTTTCATGATGGATCTCCGCCGACACGTGATCTGCACCTCCTTGTAAATAGAAATTATTTTCATTTGTTTGTCAAGCGCATGAGAAGGAAAAAAGGAAATATATAGGGTTGCCTCGCCGGGGAGCAGACCTAATGTTTACGGTACGTCCCCATCAATTCGCCCTTGCCCAGAACATGCCCCTGCATGGCCCGTTCGAGTTCGGTCTTGGTGGTGGCTGCACCCAGATTGAGGAGGGTATCCAGGGCGTAGAGCCTGAAGAAGTAGCGGTGCGTGCCGGACGGGGGACAGGGACCGCCATAGCCGATGCGATGCCAGTCGTTCCTGCCCTGGCTCGTGCCGGACGGCACATTGTTCTCGCGAATCTCCCGCGTCCGGGGCGGTATGTTCCACAACACCCAGTGCACCCATATCCCGACCGGTGCGTCCGGGTCGTCCATGATCAGCGCCAACGATCGGGTTCCGGCCGGTACGGTGCCGATCACCAAGGGTGGGCTGACGTCCGTGCCGTCGCAGGTGTACGTGCCCGGTATCGCCCCTCCTCCGCTGAAGGCCGGACTGGTAAGGGTAATCGTCGTCATCCTTGCAACCTCCTTTCCCGCGGCCGTGGCCGGAAAAAGGCCAGCCGGCGTCAACAGCAGCAACAGCGCAATCCAGCGTCCCATGATGTGCCTCCTTCATCCCAGTGGAGCGGGTTGATCTCAGTAATGGGGCGGAGGCTCTTCCAACTCCACCTCTCCCTGGGCCGAGGGCGTAAGCGCGCAGAGTTGCTCGCGCAGGAGGAGCAGTTCCCGTTCCAACCGCATGATGGCCTGCTCCTGGCGGCAAACCGTGTCGTTCAATTCCTGGATGGTATTCTCATGCTGCATGTAGCGCAGCTCCAACTCGGTAATACGACCTTTCATTGCTTCCTCCTTGGTAAGTTACAAATCCTTTTCCGCGTTTTTCCGGCAAATAAATGCTGGCATGGTTGATCATGGGTTTCCTACTGTAACTCCCATACCGTCATCTCGGCGATGCTGTGCTGGAACTTCCGCCGTGTCTCGCGGATCACGAACGGCACATCGCGAGGCGCGCCCAGCATCTGGAAGCGGTCGGAAAGGGCCGCCTTCAGGCCGTCCAGGGTCCAGACCGGCTCGCCGGCCTCCCGGTACCCCCCCAGCCACTCCTCCCTCTTGGTGAACTCCTCGGACCAGGTGTAGGGGGAGGTGATCACCAGCAGGCCCCCCCGGTTCATGTAGCGATGGATGGTGGTCAGGAAGCGGCGCGGCGAATAGAGACGGTCGATCAGGTTTGCCGCCAGCACCAGGTCAAAGCCGCCGAATTTGTCCGGAATATTACAGGCATCGGCCTGATAGAATGCCACCCTCTCGCGAACCCCCTCCAAGCCCAGCCCCTCCAGGCCTACCTCGTGGAAGGAGACCACCTCCCCCTCCTCGGGGAAGGCGTAGCGCAGGTACCCCTCCTCCTGCATGCGTGCCGCCAGGCGGAAGAAGCGCGTGGAGAAGTCCAGGCCGGTGACCCGTTCAAATCCACCCCTGGCCAGCTCGAAGGAGGCCCGCCCCACGGCGCACCCCAGATCCAAGGCGTTTCCCCTGTGGCGATTCGCCATCAACTCCAGGCAGATGCCGGCGCAGGTGAGCGGGAAGTTGGGAACCCCGAAGTGTGCCTCCCCGTAGTGGGCGTCGCAGTACTGGGCCGCCAGGGTATCGGTCTCGTACTGGTCCTGATGGATCTCGACCATTGCCGTGCTCTCCACGTAGCGGAACCCGGCATGCTGGAAGAAATGGCGCCGGAAGGCATAGCGCGAATCCCGGGTGGCCTCGTTGCCGGTGGAGATCCACGAGCCCCCCTTGATCAGGTTGTGCTTGGTATCGAAGGTGGGGGTGGAGAAGTCGTCGTACCAGGGGTGGGTCTGAAAGCCGTGGAAGGGGTAGATGGGGGTCTCGGTCCACTGCCAGACATTGCCCAGCACATCGTAGAAATCGCCGTTCTTGAAGCGATCCACCGGGCAGGAGGAGCACCAGTGCTCCAGGTTGATATTGCCCGGCGCCTTTGCCCAGTACGGCTGGTCCGGGATGGCGCACACGTCCCGCAGCCGGTTCCACTCGTCCTCGGTGGGCAGGCGGATGGGGAGGCCGCTTTGGGCAGACATCCAATTACAGAATGCCTTGGCCTCGAGATAATTCACCTCCACCGGCCAGTTCCAGGGGAGGTCGATGATGGAGGCCATGGTACGCAGCTTCCAGGCGCCGCCGTCACTGATCCAGAACAGCGGATGCCCGGCCTGCCTGAACTCCCGCCAGTTCCATCCCTCCACGGTCCACCACTGCCGCTGCCGGTAGCAGCCGGCCTCGACAAACCCCAGAAATTCCCGATTGGAGACCAGGTACTGGCCGGCCCTGAAGCCGGTCACCTCGGCCTCGTGCCGGCCGTACTCGTTGTCCCAGCCGTAGAGCGGGTGGTCCAGGGGCTTGCCCAGGGTCACCCGGCCGCCGGTCACCGGCAGCAATTGATTGGCCGGCGGCTCGCCCGCCTCGCGGCAGATCTCCCAGAGGGGGAGTTGCCGCACCTGGTCGATGGGAAGCTGGCGAATCAGCACCGACGAGGTTTCCAGGTGGATGCGCTCGTGCTCGATCCCCATCATGATCGCCCAGAAGGGGTCCTCCCAGGTGATGGGGAGTTGAAGCGGCATGGTGCGGATCAGTTTGTCCACCACCTCGCGGGCCTTGTCGCGGTATTCCTTGACCGCCTGGCGGGTGGGCCAGTCATAGTGCCGTTCGTCCAGGTCATCCCAGGACATCTCGTCCACCCCCACCGCAAACATGGATTCGTAGTTCGGGTTGATGCGCTGGTCGATCACCCGGGCGATGGTCAGCTTGTTGATGAAGAAGGTGGCGGTATGTCCGAAATAGAAGATCAGCGGGTGCCGCAGCCGGTCGGCCCGCAGGTGGAAGGTTGCGTCGTGCCTGAGGGTGTCATAGAGCCGTTCGTCGATGTCGTAGGTCTTATGGAAGTACTCCAGTATCTCGGCCCGTTTCTGTTCCGGGTCGCCCTCGTTCAGGATCGTCGTACGGGTCGTGGCAAGGTCCATGATTCTCGCTCCTTGGGGTCTGCCATGGAATAAGGATTTTCGACCGAAGCTCTGCCAAAGACGGCGCGAAGATGGGATGCATGCTTGTGCCGTGTGCACAAGTATACCCAAAGACAGGCGCCCCGCAAGCTGCCCGGTGCCATTCCGAGTATTTGCATTTTGCGGCTAAGATTGATACTATTGCCCAAGGTTTTCCCCAAGGCTATTCAGGCGCCCGCGGGTATTCAACCAGGGGATAGGAATCATGATGCTATTCAGGGTTTCGGTTATCGTGGTGGGCATGCTACTGGTGGTAGCAACGGCGGGCCCCCTCCCGGCGGCGGACAACGCCTCCCAGGGGGGTGACAATCCGGTGGCAGGACAACCCGGGGGAGCGGCGGCGGGAGATGGGGCCGATGGCGTGGTGAAGCCGAAAAAGGCCGTCAAGAAGGAGCCACCGCCCGAACCCGAACCGCTGCCCGGCGAACAGCTGACCATCAAGCAGGTGATGAACATCCTCAGGACCACCCGCAACCTGTCCGGCAAAAACCTGAGCGGCCTCAAGCTGGTTGGCATCAACCTGAGCAGGTGCAACCTGAAGGGGGTCGATCTGAGGCGTGCCAACCTGGAACGGGCCGACATGGGAGAGTCCAACCTGGAACGGGCCAACCTCTCGGGGGCAAACCTGAAAATGGCCAACCTGCGGCTTTCCGGCATGATCGGGGTCAACCTGGAGAATGCCGACCTCTCCGGCGCCATCTGGAGAGACGGCAGGGTCTGCGCCCCGGCCTCAATCGGCCAGTGCGGGGAGAGCATCTCCTCCCCATAAGCGCCGGCGCTCTTGATCAGGGGATATTGACCGAGATCAGCAAGAGGTCTTCGATCCCGGTGTTGCGGTACCAATGCATCTCGCCTGCTGCCACGCGCACCACCAGCCCCGGCCTGGCCGGAGTTTCTTCTTTCCCCGCCCCCACGACCCCGGACCCTGCCAGAAAGTAAAACAGGTGGCCGTAGCTGTCGCAGTGGGGGGCAAAGGAACCGCCCGGTTCGACCCGGGTGACAACCATCTTAGTTCCCCCGTCGAGGAGGGTCCTGCCAAACACCCCCTGGGCAACATCCGGCCGCACCGGTTGCCACGCCAGCGATTCGATTTCAATAAACCTGTCCATCGGCAGCATTCCTCCTGAATCCGTGACATGCCGGCTTTGTGGGGTGGCGGGCGTCCAGGCCGTGAACCCGGCCTGGACGCCGGGACTTAGGCATTCTAAGCAAGGGCAGCCATGACGCGTCGCGGATTCAGGTAATACGCGTCAGGCAGTTCCACTGCCACTACTCCTCGACCACCTCCAGTACCATATCCCCATACTGATCGGCCACCGGCTCCTTCACGCGCAATAGTTCATACCACTTGAGGAAGGCGGAGATAAAGACGATCGCCATCAGGATCATCAGGATCACCGACAGCATCGCCAGCAGCGTCAACCCCTTGGGGAGGTAGTTCTTGGTGATGTTCAGGTAACCGGCGGTCATGGTGACCGGGATCATGAAGATGCCCGGTATGGCGGTGACCCAGGCGTACTTGGCCTTGCCGAGCCTGATCAGCATGGTGGTGCCGATGATCAGGCCGCTGGTGGCCAGGAGCTGGTTGCTCATGCCGAAGAGGGGCCAGATGGTGGTGATATCGCCGGTATAGACCAGGTACCCCCAGGAGGCGGTAAAGAGAGCGCTGGTAATGGCGATGCCCGGCTTCCAGGTGAAGTCGCCGAGTTTCGGCACGACCTTGCCGAGCATTTCCTGCAGCAGATAGCGTCCCACGCGAGTGCCGGCATCCACGGCGGTCAGGATGAAGACCGCCTCGAACATGATGGCAAAGTGGTACCAGTAGGCCATCATCCCCTTCATGAAGGGGACGGCTGAGAAGATGTAGGCCATGCCGACCGCCAGGGAGACGGCGCCGCCCGGCCGCCCCTGCACCTGTTCACCAACCTCGGCCGCCAGCTGGGGAAGGTGCACCGGCACCATGCCAAGGGCCTGGAAGGCTTTGGGGGCGGCATTGATGGCAAAGTAATCGGCCGGCACCAGCACGCAGGCCGCGATCAGAGCCATTATCGCCACAAACCCCTCGGTCAGCATGGCGCCGTAGCCGACGAAGAGGATCTCTTTCTCGTTGCCGATCATCTTGGGGGTGGTGCCGGTACCGATGATGGCATGGAAACCGGACAAGGCGCCGCAGGCAATGGTGATGAAGATGAAGGGGAAAACCGCGCCCGGTATGATGGGACCGCCGCCGGAGATATACGTGGTTACCGGTTCCATGGAAAGGGTCGGGTGGACGACCACGATCCCCAGGGTCAGCATGACGATGGTGCCGATCTTCAGGTAGGTGGAGAGGTAGTCGCGCGGGGTGAGCAGCAGCCAGACCGGCAGGACCGAGGCGAAGAAACCGTAGACCGGGATGAACAGGGCGATCTGCTTCTTGCTGAAGGTGAACAGGGCCGCCAAGGCCGGATCGGCGGCAATCAACGGGCCGGTCACGATGGCCACGAAAAGCAGGGCCACGCCGATAACGCTGGCCCCCTTTACGTCGCCGGGCCTGATCTTCTGGAGATAGATGCCCATCAGAATGGCGATGGGGATGGTGCAGAAGACCGTGTAGGTGCCCCATGGGCTGGAGAACATGGCATTGACCACCGCGATGGAGAGGCCGGCCAGGGTCAGGATCAGGATGAAGAGTACGGCAAAGGAGGCCACGGCACCGGTGGTCTTGCCGATCTCGTACTCGGCGATGCGTGCGAGGCTTTTGCCCTTGTGGCGCACCGAGGCGAACAGCACGATGGTGTCGTGGACCGCGCCGGCCAGCACGCAGCCGACGATGATCCAGAGTGCGCCGGGGAGATAGCCGAACTGGGCCGCCAGCACCGGCCCCAGAAGCGGCCCGGCAGCGGCAATGGCCGCAAAATGGTGGCCAAAGAGGATGTATTTGTTGGTCTTCACATAGTCGTGGCCGTCGGCCATTGTCACGGCGGGGGTGTCCCGCTCCTCCCGGACGCTCAGCACCTTCTGTGCGATGAACAGTCCGTAGTAACGGTAGGCCAGGGCGAAGACACACAGGGCGACAAACACCAGCGTCAATGCGTTCATCTGTTCCTCCTTGAAAGAAAATCAGCCCGCTTGCGGTTGGCTGTCATGGATTCAGTTGCCATGCTTCCGTATCCTAAAGGACTTCTGCCCGAAGTGCCCAGATGGATTGCCTGCCCCGTGATTATGTATACAAATATACCGTGAAATTTTGAAAATAACAGACTTTTGTTTTGGTCGATTAGCCGACCCCGCCGCACCGGTGAAGGGCACGGATCGGCCTGTTTGCAGGCGCATCGCGGTTTTTGCGGTGCATGCATGATTTTTGTAGACTGGCGACCGCTTTCTCCCGTACCATGTCACTATTGGTCTCACGGCCATATCACACAGCGAAAGGCACCACAATGGCACAGGCAAAGATAGGCGATAAAGTCCGGATAAACTACACCGGCACACTGAACGACGGCACGGTTTTCGATTCCACCATCGAGGATATGTGCGGCCACGACGAGTTCGATTCGGACGACTGCAACGATGGGGACTGCGGTTGCGGCTGCGAAGCCGGCCCGATGGAGATGGTTATCGGCACAGGCGAGTTGTTCTCACAGATCGATGACGCACTGGTCGGCATGGCGCCCGGGGAGAAAAAAAAGGTGGTCATCCCCGCAGCCGACGCCTTCGGCGAGTTCGACCAGGAAAAGGTCTTCACCGTGCCGCGCGGCGATCTTCCCGAGGACCTTACGCCTGCCGTCGGCGATGAACTCGTGCTCTCCAACGAAGATGACGAAGAACTGGGGGTTGCCGTGGTCGAGGTAAGCGACGAGAGCGTCACCTTTGACGCCAACCACCCCCTGGCGGGCGAAGACCTGACCTTTGAGGTGGAGTTGCTGGAGGTTCTCTAGCCCCCGCCGAAATGTCCGGATTCCGATCCATGTAACAACAAAGGCGGCCTTGGCCGCCTTTGTCCGTTCAGCGTCATGCCTCCGAAAGGGGCTGGGAATGCCCTCGGGCTGGTACAAGGGATGCCTCGGCCCCAAACGGCACAATTTTGAATTGTACACGGAATATATTTTTAATAACAGACTGTATTATTCGATTTTCAGAGGTATAGTGAATTCCAGGTAGCGCTACCTGAAACAGACTGCCGACACAAGGAGGGCAACTGGTATAGAGGAAGTTACTCCCGAGGAACATTCATTCAGGCAGTATCCGCCCGGCGTTGCCTAAGCGCTGGAATACCCCTTGAAAAGGGGGAACGGAAACAGAAAAAAACAGAGGCCCGCGAAGCACGCGGGCCTTTCATTTTTTCACACGTTCCACCTGGCTATCACTATCACTTCTTCAGCGCTTCATCTTGTTTGCTCTGATGCCTTTGTAACGCCTTCGCCCATGGTGTCTAATGTTTTACGGTGGCGGGTGTCTCACACCACCGATGTTGTACCGCCTTGAAACCGAACGTGAAACCGCCGATTTCGTACAACCCGCCCAGACCGATCAGGGCATATATCACCCGTGTCAGGGCAGTCGCCTCACCGAAGATCGCAGCGATCACGTTCACGTTGAAAAATCCCAGCAACCCCAGATTGATGCCTCCCACGATGAGCAGGATCGTAACGATGACGTCTAATATTTTCATAATGCCACCCCCTCTGCGCTTCTGCGAAGGCGAAACCGGCATCAGGGGGAAAGCCGCCTGTCATCTGTTTTCCCTTTATATTTTACCGCGACGACGACACAATTTGAAGATAAAACCCCATTGCCGCCCCTCCCGTGGCCGCTACCTGAACGTTGTGAGGACATATTCGGCAATCGTCATGGCGTCCTGGTCGGAGATGGTGGTCGTGTCGAACCGGATCATCCTTGAGACGGGATTGCGCATGATCCTGACGATATCCTCGGGCCTGGCGATGTGATGGGACCTCAGATCCGACCCGTGCAGGGTCCGCTCCGGATCGGAGACATTGCCGCCATCGGGATGGCAGGGTGAACAATTCTGCCTGAAAAGCGCCTCGCCCCTCTCCAGGCTTTGCGGCGCGGGCAGCGCCGGCAGGGATTCCGCCTTTCGCGGCTCCTCCTGTCTGCACCCAGCCAGAACCGCCATGGCAACCGCAAGAGCCACCCCTGCCCCACTCGTAATTTTCCCCATGTATCCCTCCTTTTGCCGTTATCGTTGCTGCCCCGCGACGAAGGTCCTTGACAGTGTAACACGACTATCCCGGAAGAAAAGCGCACCGGGCCGGCCGGCGCCTTTCGCATGTCGCGGTATTGTGTTCGGGAAAAATGTGGCTACTCTTACAGGAGAAAACTACCGCGGCACGAGGTGAAACATGCGCGTCGAAACCGATCTGAAACTGGGATTCAAGGATGTGTTGATCAGGCCAAAACGCTCGAATCTGAAAAGTCGCTCCCAGGTCAACCTGCAACGGAGCTTTTCCTTCCTGCACAGCAAACGGCAGTGGACCGGAGTGCCGGTGATCGCCGCCAACATGGATACCGTCGGCACGTTCGAGGTGGCCGAGGTCCTGGCTGGCCATGACCTGCTGACCGCCATCCACAAGCACTATAGTGTCAGCCAGTGGGATGAGTTCCTGGATGGACGCGACGACGGGATCTATGCGCGGATCATGATCAGTACCGGCACCTCCGACGACGACTTCGACAAACTGAGCCGGATCATGGCCGGGCATCCCAAGATGGAATTCATCTGCATCGATGTGGCCAACGGATACTCCGAGTCCTTTGTGGAGCATGTCTGCAAGGTCCGCGCGGCCTTTGGCGACAAGACCATCGTGGCCGGCAACGTGGTCACCGGCGAGATGGTGGAGGAGCTGCTGCTGTCAGGCGCCGATATCGTCAAGGTGGGCATCGGCCCCGGATCGGTCTGCACCACCCGCATCAAGGCCGGTGTCGGCTACCCCCAGCTTTCGGCGGTGATCGAGTGCGCCGATGCCGCCCACGGCCTGGGGGGCAGGATCATCTCCGACGGCGGCTGCACCTGCCCAGGCGACGTGGCCAAGGCATTTGGCGGCGGCGCCGATTTCGTCATGCTGGGCGGCATGTTCGCCGGGCATGACGAAAGCGGCGGACAGTTGGTGGAACGCGGCGGACAGCAGTTCAAGCTGTTCTACGGCATGAGTTCCGCGACCGCCATGGCCATGCACGCCGGCGAGATCGCGGTGTATCGCGCATCCGAGGGGAAGACGGTGGAAGTGCCGTATCGCGGGCCGATCAAGGAGACGGTCAGGGATATCCTGGGAGGGGTGCGCTCCGCCTGCACCTATGTCGGCGCCGCGGCGCTGAAGGAGTTGACCAAGCGCACGACCTTCATCCGCGTACAGGAACAGGAGAATCGCACCTTTTCCTGAACCGGGGAGAGGACCTCAGGCGTGGGCGAAGAGCGTGTCCAGGGCGTCGAAATCGAGGCTCCGCTCAGCCAGGCTGCGCACCAGATCCAGCTTCTCCGTGTCCTCGGCCGTAATCTTGGAAACGTCCTCGGTAATGATGCGGTACAGTTCGGCCGTTGTCTGGCTTTCGGCGCGCAGGTAGGGGATTTTGCTGCGATCGATGATGCGTTGGGTGATAACGCTGACCGGGATGATGCCGGGGATGATCAGGCCGGCGATGCGGGAGCGGTATTCCGGCATCTGGTACAGGTTGGCCAGGGTAACCAGCAGTTCATCGCGGCTGCTGGTTACGATCAGCAGCGACGACTCCTTGAGCAGTTCGGTGATGCGCTGGGTCGAGGCGGCGCCGATCTGCACATGGTGGATGATGCGCCCCATCTCGCGACGGTTGCCATGCAACGTGAGGTCCAGCAGCCGCGAGATGCGACGCAGCGTCGGGTTGGCCAATACCGGCTGAAAATCGAAACCGCCGATCACGCTGAACGGCTCGTCCGCCAGGGCACGCCGAAGGTAGTCCAACACCTGCTCACGCTTTTCCGGCATCAACTTGTTGGCCAGCACCGCACGCACCTCCGCCCCCTCCTGCCTGAAGAGCGCCAGGTTCATGCTTACCGCATCAACCACGTTCCCTATCCCGCCACCCGTCACCATCAGCACCGGCGCGTCCAACATACGGGCGATACGGGCATTGGACAGCTTCATCACCGAACCGACCCCCGGATGCCCGGATCCTTCTATGACGATGAAATCGCAGTCCTTCTCCAGCTCGGAACAGGCGTACAGGATGCGCTCGCGCAACTCTTCAACCTTAATCTCGCCGTCGATGACCCTGCGTGTGGTATCGGGATAGACCACCACCGGCGACATGTAGGCCAGGTGCCTCTGCAGGCCGAAAACCTGGGCGATCAGGGCGGCGTCCTTGTCCACGGCGCGCCCCCGCAGCATGGCCGGTTTGGGGCCGAGCGGCTTGATGAAACCGACCCGCTCGTATTTCTTCTGGGCCAGGTGCAGCACGGAGATACAAGTTGTGGTTTTACCGCTGTTCTGTCCCGTTGCCGCTATGAATATCTTTCGCGCCATGAGTCGTGTCCCCGGTCCAACAACGCCCCAGAATGCCATCTAGTATGAAAAGAGCATATCACATGAATACGGCCCGCTTGTCAAACAGAGACATGAGCCTGCGGTACTGCGTACGGAGAGTCCCCCTGTCCGGCCTGTCCCGGTCACTACATAATGGTGTTTGTTCAATATACTCAATTTAATTTCAACATGTTATAGTTTGAATAAATTTTCATCACGTTTCATTACAAAAAATTGGTCTAACCACCATAGATACAAAGTTGTAACATATTGTTTTATTGCGTGTTTACTCGATTTATCCCTTGCCTTTGACGAAAAAGCCGTTTATAGTTTTAATAAATTGGCGGTAAATCGAAAGGAGAAGAGTAATGAAGTGCCCTGTATGCAGGACCCTGGCGGAATACGATGAAATCGATCTGCATTCGAATGGATTTACCGAAGAGATCAACACCTGCGGAATCTGCGGAACCATCTGGGCGGTCAATCACGGTGCAACCAACATCGTGAAGGACCCGCAACGCAAGTCGTTTCTTTCGGCGCTTTCCGATTGCATCGGCGCCGATGAATACAGTTTCGCCGCGTAACAGCCGGTATGCGGCAAGGGTAGGCCACGACTAGCGGTGGCAGCTACTCCCCGGGGCCTTAGACGACAAAACCGCGAACATCTTCACCTGTTTCGCGGTTTTTTATTATCCCGACACTTGTCAACCTTTTTGTCCAGGCACTCCAGCCGCAATTCAGCCGCGCGCCTCGCGTACCCCTTTGTTGTGTCGGACCAGTTCGCGCAGGTGATGCTTGAGGTCAATTCTGAGAGCAGGGAGTTGGCTTACGCCGTCTCCCGAACCCTAGCGGAAGTACCTTCCGATGCACTCCTCCAGCTTGCCGTGCAACGCCGCCTCGTCCTCGCAGCAGATCTCCCCGTAGAACGCCTCGGCATGCACCAGGAACCGATCCACGACAGCGGGATCGAAGTGGCTCCCCCGTGCATCCCGCACAATCCCCACAGCCTCATGAAAGCCGAACGGCTCCTTGTAAGGGCGCCGGGACGTGAGTGCGTCGAACACGTCCGCCACGGCGAATATCCGGGCGTTGAGCGGAATGGATGTTCCTGCCTCTCCTTTCAGATAACCGCTGCCATCGAACCTCTCGTGGTGACATCGGACCACCTCGACTGCGTCCCCCAGCCAGGCGTAGTTGCCGATGATATCCACACCATGGCTGACATGGGTCTTCATGATCTCGAATTCCCCAGCGGTCAGCTTTCCCGGCTTGAGCAGGATCGAGTCACTGATGGCGATCTTGCCCACATCATGCAGGAAGGCCCCCTTGATCAGCCCTTGCATGGCGGCAGGCGTGAGTCCCAGCTTTTCGCCGATGCGCACCGAGTAGAGCGTTACCCGGTAGTTGTGGATATTGGTGTCGCTGTCCCGCTTGGCAATGGCGCTTCCCAGCACCTTCAGCATGCCGATGTTGGTCAGCGCCAGGATGCGTGAATAGTCCAGCAGCTTGCGGTTGAGGCCGATGATAAGCGGATACAGCGCCAGGCTGGTCACGAAAATGATCAGCACGACCAGGACCAGCGACCAGAAGGTCTGGCGTCTGATCTGGGTGATGATCTCGCCGGGCGCGTGATAAATCCCCTCCAGGTAACCGATCTTTGCTCCCGTACTGTTGTGGATCGGGACAAATACCCGCAGATAGGTATCGTTGCCCAGGGTCAGCTTGTTACAGACGATGCCGTCCTTACGGGAAAACCCGGCGTCGTGCTTGGGAAGCTTCTCCTCGACATCCCTGGCTGACGGCTTGATCGCCTCGGTGATCTTACGTGAGTCGGCATCGTAGAATTCGACCACGATCAGGTTGTCTTTTTCGATTATGGCGCGAATCTCGTGGTTGAAACGCGCCAGGGCCTGCACGGATGGGGATCTCAGGTAGGCGGCGAACTCGTCGGAGTAGCTCGCGGTTTCGGCCTTGGCCATGTTCACCACATGGCTGTCCAGCCGGGCGTTGCCGAGATAGTGGACCAGGCCGCCGATCACCAGCGACAGCACGAACCAGACCAGTGCCAGCCTGATGATCAGCCATCTATGTAGATTATCGAACATGTGGGGTTGATCTCCCGACTCCGGAGGTTATTGTTGGAAAAGGCGGCCGCACGGCCGCCTCTGTCTCGGGCATGCTGTCTTGAAGGTCGGCAATCACCGACTATTCGGTCCGGCTGGTGACCTCCAGCAGGTGGTAGCCGAACTGGGTCTGCACCGGGCCCAGGACCTTCCCCACCTCACCGGTGAACACGGCCTGATCAAATTCCCTTACCATCTGTCCCGGGCCGAACTCCCCCAGGGCGCCCCCCTGTTTCCCCGAAGGACAGAGGGAATGCTGCTTGGCGATTGCCGCAAAATCGGCGCCGGCTTCAATCTGCGCCTTGAGGGTTTCACATTCTTCCTTGGTTTTAACCAGGATGTGGCGGGCACTTGCTCTAGCCATTACGTTCTCCTTGCATCGTTTGTTTTCCCTGACGGGTAGGGTGAGCATAGCACAGGGGATGAAAGGGGAACAAACGCTTTTCGCTCCCTCCACCGTTCACCATGTTTTCCCCAACTCGTTTCCCCGCCGGAACTCGCTGGGGGTCTGTCCCGTAAAGCGGGTAAAACCCTTGGCAAAGGCGCTCAGGCTGTTGAAGCCCACCTC
>DAIERH010000209.1 GCA_027346925.1 Geobacter sp. | reverse complement strand
TCTTCGACGACCCGGAGATCTCGGTGGTGATCGAACTGGTGGGCGGCTATGAACCTGCCAAGACCTTTGTGCTGAAGGCCATTGCCAGGGGCAAGCACATCGTCACCGCCAACAAGGCGCTCCTGGCCCTGCACGGCGACGAGATCTACGCCGCGGCGGCACAGAGTAACGTGGAGGTGCAGTTCGAGGCCTCCGTGGGCGGCGGCATCCCGGTGCTGACCGCCATCAAGGGCAACATGGCGGCCAACCGTTTCGGAAGTGTGTTCGGGATCATGAACGGCACCTGCAACTACATCCTGACCCGCATGACCCAGGAGGGGGCGGATTTCGGCGAGGTGCTGAAGGCGGCCCAGGAACTGGGTTATGCCGAGCCGGACCCGACCTTTGACATCGAGGGGGTCGATACGGCCCACAAGCTGGCCATCCTGGTTTCGCTCTGCTTCGGCACGGCCATCGATTTCAAGGATATCTACACCGAGGGCATTTCGGCCATCAGCGGACTGGACGTCAAGTTTGCCAGCGATTTCGGCTACCGCATCAAGCTTTTGGCCATCGGCAAGTTTACCGACGGCCAGGTGGAGGCCCGCGTCCATCCCACCATGATCCCGCTGCACAACCCCCTGGCCGACGTGAACGGCGTATTCAACGCCATCCGTCTGACCGGCGACTTCGTTGGGCCGGTGATGTTCTACGGCCGTGGCGCGGGGCAGAACCCCACCGCCAGCGCCATCGTGGGCGACCTGATCGGTCTTTCACGCAGCATGATGGCCGGTGCCGGGCGCAGGATAGCGCCCCTTGGCTTCCTGGACAGCGAGGTGGGCGCCATCCCGGTCAAGCCCATGGCCGATATCGTCAGCAAGTACATGCTCCGCTTCAGCGCCCTGGACAAGCCGGGCGTGCTGGCGGCCATTGCCGGCTCCCTGGGCAGCCACGGCATCAGCATCGAATCCATGGTGCAGACAGCCCATCAGGCCGACGACTCGGCCCCGGTGCCCATCGTGATCATGACCCACGAGGCCCGCGAAGGGGCCGTGCAAGCCGCCCTGACGGAGATCGACCGGCTCGACATCATCTGCCAGAAGACGAGCTTCATCCGGATCGAGGATAATTTGGAATAACGATTTCAATTTTGCCACGGAGACACAGATGTAAGGTTTGTCAGACACCAATTCGGGAGCAACCGCATGAACACCAAGATCCTCCTCAACGAAGAGCAGATCCCCAAGCAGTGGTACAACATCATCCCGGACATGCCCGGCCCCCTGGCGCCGGTCATCAATCCCCAGACCCTCAAGCCGGTCACGCCGGACGACATGCTGGCCATCTTCCCCATGGCCCTGATCGAGCAGGAGATGTCGCCCCAGCGCTGGATCGACATCCCGGACGAGGTGCGCGAGATCTACAAGCTGTGGCGGCCCTCCCCCCTGTTCCGCGCCCACCGCCTGGAAAAGGCGCTCGGTACGCCGGCCAGGATCTACTACAAGTTCGAGGGGGTATCGCCTGCCGGCTCCCACAAGCCAAACTCGGCCATCCCCCAGGCGTGGTACAACAAGCAGGCCGGCATCCGCCGCTTGGCCACCGAGACCGGCGCCGGCCAGTGGGGCAGCTCCCTGGCCCTGGCCTGCTCCCTGTTCGGCCTGGAGTGCACGGTCTACATGGTCAAGGTCTCCTGCACCCAGAAACCGTACAGAAAGAGCATGATGCAGTTGTGGGGGGCGAGCGTGATCCCGTCGCCGTCCGAGTTCACCAACTCGGGGCGCACCATCCTGGCCCATGACCCGGATTCCCCCGGCTCCTTGGGGATCGCCATCTCCGAGGCGGTTGAGGACGCAGCCACCCATAGCGACACCAACTATGCCCTGGGGAGCGTGCTCAACCACGTCTGCCTGCACCAGACCGTGATCGGCCAGGAGGCAAAAGAGCAGATGAAGATCGCCGGCGACTACCCGGACGTGGTCATCGCCTGCTGCGGCGGCGGCTCCAACTTCGCCGGGCTCGCCTTCCCCTTCATCGCCGACCGGGCAACGGGCAGGGACGTGCGCTGTCTGGCCGTGGAACCGGCCTCCTGCCCCACCCTGACAAAGGGGATCTACGCCTTTGACTACGGCGATACCGCCAAGGTGGCGCCCATCGCCATGATGTACACCCTGGGGCACGACTTCATGCCCCCCGGCATCCACGCCGGCGGCCTGCGCTACCACGGCGAGTCGCCCCTGGTATCCCAGCTCTACCATGCCGGGCAGATCGAGGCCAAGGCCTACAAGCAGAACGCCTGCTTCGAAGGGGCCGTGCTGTTCGCCCGGAGCGAGGGGATCGTCCCGGCCCCCGAGTCGTCCCACGCGGTAAAGGCCGCCATCGACGAGGCGGTGCTGGCCAAGGAGGAAGGGAAGGAGCGCACCATCCTGTTCGGCCTCTCGGGCCACGGCCAGTTGGACATGGGTGCCTACGACGCCTATCTTTCCGGCGGCCTGGAAGACTACGAGTATCCCAGCGAGATGGTAAGACAGGCGCTTGAGCGGCTGCCGAAGATAGACCTGTAAATCCGAACATTTCCCCCTTTGTCAAAGGGGGACTTGCTCAATCCGCCCCGTTGGCAAGGTTTTTTCCATGGTCAAAATCAAGATTTGCGGCATAACCTGCCTGGAAGACGCCCTGGTCGCCATTGATGCCGGTGCCGACGCCCTGGGGTTCGTCTTCTGCTCCAAATCACCCCGCCACATCTTTCCCGAACAGGCCGCCGCCATCATCGGCTACCTGCCGCCGTTCATTCAGACCGTCGGCCTGTTCGTGGACGAGGACCCGGAGACGGTCAACGGCACGGCCGACCGGTGCGGCCTGGACATCGTGCAGCTGCACGGTGGGGAGTCGCCCGCTTTCTGCGACAGCGTCCGGCGCCGGGTCATCAAGGTCTTCCGCGTGAAGGACATGGCCAGCCTTGACCCGATGGAGGAGTACCGCGTCTCGGCGTTTCTCCTGGACGCCTGGTCGCCGGCGGCCCACGGCGGCACCGGCCAGACCTTCAACTGGGAGATCGCGGCGCATGCGGCCGAGGCCGGCCGCATCATCCTGGCCGGGGGCCTGACCCCCGACAACGTGGCCGGCGCGGTCCGCCAGGTCCGGCCCTACGGGGTGGATGTCTCCAGCGGGGTGGAAGCGGCGCCTGGCCAAAAGGACCCCGCCAGGGTCAGGGAGTTCATCAGAAACGCGAAGGAGGCCGCACCTTGAAACAGCCCGACAAGCAAGGACATTTCGGGGCATTCGGCGGGCGCTACGTTCCCGAGACGCTCATGCCGGCCCTTTTGGAGTTGGAAAAGGCCTACAACCACTTTCGCCACGACAAGGAGTTCCGGGAGGAGTTCGAGTACTACCTGCGCCAGTACGTGGGCCGCCCCAACCCTCTCTACTTTGCCGAGAAGCTGACCAAAAAACTGGGAGGGGCCAGGATCTACCTGAAGCGCGAGGACCTGAACCACACCGGGGCCCACAAGGTCAACAACACCATCGGCCAGGGGCTTCTGGCCAGGAGGATGGGCAAGAAGCGGGTCATTGCCGAGACCGGCGCCGGCATGCACGGCGTGGCCACCGCCACCATTGCGGCCCTGTTCGGCATGCGGTGCGAGGTCTTCATGGGCGAGGAGGACACCCACCGCCAGGCCCAGAACGTGTTCCGCATGAAGCTCCTGGGCGCAACGGTCACCCCGGTCACCGCAGGCACCGCCACCCTCAAGGACGCCATGAACGAGGCGTTGCGCAACTGGGTCACCACCATCAGCGACACCTTTTACGTGATCGGCACCGTGGCCGGCCCCCACCCCTACCCCATGATGGTGCGCGATTTCCAGTCCGTGATCGGCACCGAGGTGAAGAAGCAGCACCAGAAGGCCGAGGGGAGGCAGCCGGATGTCCTTCTGGCCTGCGTGGGGGGCGGCAGCAACGCCCTGGGACTGTTCTACCCGTTCCTGAAGCACCGCAAGGTGAGGCTGATCGGCGTCGAGGCGGCGGGCTTCGGCATCGAGACCGGCAAGCACGCGGCCCCGCTCTGCGCCGGTTCGCCCGGCATCCTGCACGGCAACCGCACCTACCTGCTCCAGGACGAGCACGGCCAGATCACCCCGGCCCACTCCATCTCCGCCGGCCTGGACTATCCCGGCGTGGGGCCGGAGCACTCCTGGATGAAGGACACCGGCCGTGCCGAATACGTCTCCATCACCGACGCGGAGGCGCTTGAAGGGTTCAGCACCCTGGCCCGGGAGGAGGGGATCATCCCGGCCCTGGAGTCGTCCCACGCCATTGCCCATGTCATGAAGCTGGCCCCGACCATGGCCAAGGACCAGAGCATCGTGGTCTGTCTCTCCGGTCGTGGGGACAAGGACATGCACACCGTGGCCGAGGCCATGGGGATGAAGTTCTAGGCGTCACAGCCCGCTATTCTG
>DAIERH010000208.1 GCA_027346925.1 Geobacter sp. | reverse complement strand
CCCTCCTCTGCCGCGAAATGGTGGCGCAGGTAGTCGATGAGCTCGTTGACGATCAGCGGATAGCTTTCCGGCCGCATGCTGACCGTACAGGCGTCATGAGCCTTGTCGAGCAGGGCAAACAGATGCTTGTGATCCTCGTCGAGCCTCTCCACACACACGGAGTAGGCGTCGTCCCACGCTAAGTAGCTCATAGTGTCCTTTCTGCCCGCCCGAAACCCGGGAACCGCCTTAGCGTATCTTCAGCACGATCTTGCCGAAGTGCTTGTCCTCTTCCATCATGCGGTGGGCATCAACCACCCGGTCGATGGGGAAGACCTTTTCGATGATCGGCACGATGGTGCGATCGGCGAATTTCGGCAGGGCGCGCCGGGTGAACTCGGCCACGATCTCACCTTTTTCCGAGACCGGACGCGAGCGCAGGACGCTGCCTATGATCTGCTGACGCTTGACCATCATCAGGGCCAGGTTGAGCTCGGCCTTGATGCCGCTGGTGACGCCGATGATGACCAGCCGCCCCTTGTAGGCCAGGGAGTTCATGTTGGGCGCCAGGTATTTGGCTCCCACGTGGTCGAGGATCAGATCGACCCCCTTCTTGCTGGTGTATTCCTTGACCACCTCGGTGAAGTCGGGGGTCTCGCGGAAGTTGATCAGGAAGTCGGCGCCGATCTCCTTCACCCGCCCCATCTTTTCCGGAGAGGCGGTGACGATCAGCCTGGCATTGGGGGTGAGCGCCCTGGCCAGCTGGATGGCCGCGGTGTTGACCCCGCCGCCGCCGCCGTGCAGGATGGCGGTCTGCCTGTCCTGCAATTCGCCGATCATGAAGACGTTCAGGAAGGCGGTGATGTACGACTCGTTGACGCAGGCCGCCTCCTCGAAGCTCATGCTCTCCGGGATCTCCATCAGGTGGCTGGCGTAGGCCACGGCGTACTCGGCGTAGCCGCCGCCACCCACGAGCGACATGACCCGCTGCCCCTTGCGCCAGCCGCTGACCCCCGGCCCCAATTCCTCGACCTCGCCGGCCACTTCCAGCCCCAGGATCTCCGAATCACCCGGCGGGGGCGGATACTTGCCCTCGCGCTGCACCAGATCGGGCCGGTTGATGCTGGTGGCGTGCACCCTGATCAGCACCTGCCCTTCGCCCGGTACGGGCCGCTCCGCCTCGCCCACCTTGAGTACCTCGACCCCGCCGAAACCTTCCATCAGAACCGCTTTCATGGACATGACCTCCTGATGCCGTATAAAATGATGTAAATCCTTAGAACCTCGTTTGGTGGACGAATGTACCCAGTTCGCCGCTTTTTGTAAACACAAAATCCATCGGCACGCCCACCTTGATTTATGGCCGCATTTCTGCCATAAAGGGCCGTCCCGTACTCTCCTCGCACGTCAGGAACGCCTCTATGCATATCATGGTCACCAACGACGACGGCATCCACGCGACCGGCATCCTGGCGCTCTCGCAAGCCCTGGGGGCATTGGGCGAGGTAACGGTTGTTGCCCCGGACCGGGAGCGGAGCGCCGCCGGGCACTCCCTGACCCTGCATTCGCCGCTCAGGGTATTCGAATTGCGGTCCGGTTTCTACGCCGTGGACGGCACCCCCACCGACTGCGTCAACATGGGCATCCACAGCCTGCTCCCCTTTCGTCCCGATTTGGTGGTGTCCGGCATCAACCACGGCCCCAACCTGGGGGACGACATCACCTATTCCGGCACCGTGGCGGCGGCCATGGAGGCGACCCTGATGGGTATCCCCGCCATTGCCGTTTCGCTGGCCAGCCACGACCCTGACGGCCAGTTTTCCGCTGCCGCCAGCGTTGCCCTGCGGGTGGCCAGGCTGGTCATGGCAAACGGCCTGCCGCCGGACACCTTTCTGAACGTCAATGTCCCCAACTGTGCGCCCGACAGGATGGGGCCGCCCCTCATCACCCGCCAGGGGAAGCGCTCTTTCGTGGGAAACATCGTGGACAAGATCGACCCCCGCGGCCGCAAGTATTTCTGGATCGGCAGCGAAGAGCCCGCCTTCAACGACGAACAGGGGACCGATTTCCACGCCATACACCGGGAGCATGTGTCCATCACGCCGCTGCATCTGGACCTGACCAACTACGAATCCATGAAGATCCTGGCCGGCTGGCCCCTGTGACTTTCGCTTGAGCGCCTCCAGGCGCGACGGCTGCGCTTGCAGGCTGGTTGTCTGGACATCCGGGTTTGCCTCTGCTATAGTTTTTTTCTTCCATGGGGTGGATGATGAATTTCGAGATCGCACGAAAACGGATGGTGCAGGAGCAGATCATCGCACGCGGTGTCAGTGACCCCCGGGTCATCGACGCCATGCTCAAGATCCCGCGCCACATCTTTGTCCAGGAGGCATTCGCGGCCCAGGCCTACAGCGATACGCCGCTCCCCATCGGCGAGAAGCAGACCATCTCCCAGCCCTACATGGTGGCCTTGATGACCGAACTGCTCGACCTGACCGGCACGGAGAAGGTGCTGGAGATCGGCACCGGTTCCGGATACCAGACCGCCATCCTGGCCACCCTGGCTGAACGGGTCTTCACGGCGGAGCGGATCCGCCCCCTGGCCCTGCGCGCCAGAAAGTGCCTGGACTCGCTGCGCTGCTTCAATGTCATGCTCAGGATCAACGACAGCGAGGGGAGTCCCATCGGCTGGGAGGATGAGGCCCCTTTCGACGCGATCCTGGTGACGGCCGGCGCTCCCGACGTCCCGCAGGTGCTCGTGGACCAACTCGCCATTGGCGGGCGCCTGGTGATACCGGTGGGGAACGAACTGGAGCAGCGGCTCCTGAAGATCGTGAAGCAGGCAGACGGTTCCCTGGAAACGATCCCCTCGGTGGGGTGCCGTTTCGTGCCGCTTGTGGGCAAACAGGGGTGGCAGATAGACCGCTATTGAGAGAACACAAAAGGGGCAGCGCATGAAAGAAGATGAGGAAATCCTGGACGGTTTCATTGAGGAAGCGCCCCTCGCTTCTCCTGAACTGGCGCTCGACGAGATAGACGAGCCCCTGGTTTTTTCAGATGACGAGGCTGAGGGCGATGATGACGCCGACGAAAAGCTTCCGCTCACGGAACTGGAGAGCTTCGACGATGCCATCAAGATCTACCTGCGGGACATCCAGCGCACGCCGCTCCTGACCGCGGAGACGGAAAAGGAGTGCGCCCGCAGGATCGAGAAGGGGGACAAGGCCGCCCGCAACAAGATGATCGAGTCCAACCTGCGGCTGGTGGTCAAGATCGCCAAGCGGTACATCAACCGGGGGCTGCCGCTCCTGGACCTGATCGAGGAGGGGAACCTGGGGCTGATCAAGGCGGTGGAGCGCTTCAGCCTGGCCAAGGAATGCCGCTTCTCCACCTACGCCACCTGGTGGATCCGTCAGGCCATCGAGCGTGCCCTGGTCAACCAGTCCCGGACCATCCGTCTGCCGGTGCATGTCTCCGACGACATCAACCGCATGCTCAAGCAGACACGGGGCCTTTCCCAGACCCTGCAGCGGGAGCCGAGCGTGCAGGAGATCGCCGAGGCCATGAACGCCAAGGTCCCCTATGTCCGTCGGCTGATGACCCTCCTGCGGCGCACCTGTTCGATGGAGACCCCGATCGGCGACGGGAACGACTACCTCCTGATCGACACCATCGAGGATACCTCCATGGTGGCGCCCGCGGATCTGATCGAAAACATCGATCGCTACGAGATGATCGCGGAGCACTTCGGGGACCTTTCCGAGAGCGAGCGGAAGATCTTGACGCTCCGTTTCGGGTTGGACGACCATGAGCCCCAGACGCTCGACACCATTGGCCAGAGCTTTGGCGTCACGCGCGAGCGTATCCGCCAGATCGAGGCCAAGTCACTTGAAAGGCTGCGCAATAGCGCTGAATTGAAGCCGTAACCATCCAATACATCCAAGGAGTTAGTGCACCATGGACGACCTGAAGAGCATCATCCGCGATATCCCCGATTTTCCCAAGAAGGGGATCGTATTCAAGGACATCACCACCCTGTTGCAGGACGCCAAATCCTACCAGCGCATGGTTGACCTGTTGGCACACCGCTACATCGGCCAGCGCATCGACAAGGTGGTGGGTGTGGAGGCCCGCGGGTTTATCATAGGTTCGGCACTGGCCTACAAGTTGGGTGCGGGGGTGGTGCTGGTCCGCAAGCCGGGCAAACTTCCCTCAGAGACCTTCAGCAAGACCTATGACCTGGAATACGGCACCGATACCCTGGAGATTCACCGGGATGCCATCAAGCCGGGCGAACGGATACTGATCGCCGACGATCTGCTGGCGACCGGCGGCACCATGTCGGCCGTGGTGGATATGGTGCAGGCCATGGGGGGGGAGATCGTGGAGTGCTGCTTCATGGCGGAGCTGGATTTCCTCAACGGCCGTCAGAGGCTGCCCGCCGGCAAGGTCTTTTCGCTTTTGACCTTCTGAGTTCGCGCAT
>DAIERH010000207.1 GCA_027346925.1 Geobacter sp. | reverse complement strand
AGTCGTCGAAATCAACGAAATGAGGCGCATCGGCGCGCCACAGGATGTTGCCGCTGTGGCAGTCGCCATGGGTGCGGATGAAACGCACCGGCCCCGCCTCGGCCAGGGCTTCGTCGATGGCCTGCAGGAGCTGCTCGGTCACGGCCGCGTAGCTGGTCCGGTACTCGGCAGGGATGAAGCGCTCCCGGATCAGTTCCACGCTGACGTGGCCGAAGCTCCGGCTGTCCAGGACGGGGCGATACTCGAAGGGCCGCACGGAGCCTACACGGTGGATGCGGCCCAGCATGCGCCCCAGGATCAGCAGGTTGTCCAGGTTGTCGAACTCCGGGGCATGCCCCCCCTGGCGCGGATAGAGGGCGAAACGGAAGCCGTGGTGGTGAAACAGGCTTTCCCCGTCCGGGCTGCGCCAGGGCGCCACCACCGGCAGTTCGTGTTCGGCCAGTTCGAAGCAGAAACCATGCTCCTCCATGATCTGGTCGTCGCTCCAGCGGCCGGGGCGGTAAAACTTGGCGATCAGCGGCTGGCCCTCCTCGATGCCCACCTGGTAGACGCGGTTCTCATAGCTGTTCAGGGCCAGGGTGCGGCAGTCGCAACGGAATCCCCGGCTCTCCACGGCGTCCATGATGAAGCCGGGGGTAAGGGTATGGAATGGGTGCGGGCTCTCGGGCATTGATCGATTATTCTCCGTGCTTGTTCCGGCAGGTGCGGCTGCAGCGGCCTCAATCCGGATTTCTACTTTCTTTTTCGGCTCACGGAAGGCTTCTCCGAAAGATCGCCCAGGTCGATCGCATCCCTGATCTTGGCCAGAAGGTCCCTCGGCCATCGTTCCACTGGCACCCTGGACAGCATCTTCGCCTCTTCGAACGTAATGTCCACCTCATCGGGAAGCTTGTCGGCAAGTTCAATCGCCCGGCGGGTCTCCTCCGCCGTCAGTGCCGCCAGCAGCGATGCTTTGTCGGTCGCATTCATGTATGACCCCTTTTCCTATCTGATCCTGCCCGTATCCAGAGACCCGGCCGCGAAAACGGGAACCGTTTGCGAAACGGCCAGTGCCGAATAGTAGGGAAAGGCACGGTGCCTGTCAACGGGGAATACAGCAAGCACCTCCGCTTGATTGCCCGGTCCGATAATTCTGCTAGACTACACACTGCTCGATCACTTTTTCGGAAAGAGGAACCAACCATGCGCACACTCATCATGACCGTCCTGGCCGCCCTGCTTGCCCTCCCGGCCCTTGCCGCCGACAAACCCATGAGCGAAGAGCAGAAGTCCCTGTATGCCATCGGCCTGATCATGGCCCGCCAGCTCGACGTATTCGCCCTGACCCCGGCCGAGTTTGAGCTGGTCAAACAGGGACTGGCGGACGGCATGTCCGGCAAGCCGCTGGTGGATGTGGAAGCCTACACCAAAAAGGTCCAGGAGCTGGCCATTGCCCGCCGTGATGCCCAGGGCGAGAAGCTCGCCGCTGCGGCAAAGGAGTTCCTCGACAAGGCTGCCGGGGAAAAAGGGGCCGTCAGGACCGCCTCAGGCCTGGTCTTTCTGTCGCTCAGGGAGGGGAGCGGAGCAGGCCCGGCCGCCGGAGACAGGGTGAAGGCGCAGTACCGCGGCACCTTCATCGATGGCAAGGAATTCGACAGTTCCTACAAGCGGGGCCAGCCTGCCGAGTTCCAACTGGCCGGGGCCGTCAAATGCTGGACAGAGGGGATTCAGATGATGAAGCCGGGCGGCAAGGCCCGGCTGGTCTGCCCCCCGGAAACCGCCTTTGGCAAGGCCGGCTCAGGCATCATCCCGGCCGACGCCACCCTGGTGTACGAGATCGAACTGCTTGAGGTGGTGAAGTAGGCGTTGATGTGCAGCGGCGGATGACGGACCCGAATGCCCCGCATTCCGGCAACGGAATGCGGGGCATTCTTGTGTGACCGGAAAAAAAGGTTTATCCTTGCATTTGCTGTCGCGGCGGCGTAATCAGGACGAAACCGTGCTTCCACTCCCCGCATTTGCAGAGGTGTACCGATGGGAACCCATGAAATCTACGAGCCTGTCAGTTTGGCATGCGTGCTGCCCAACCTGTTTCCCCGCGTGGCGCTCTATACCGAGACCCATGGGAAATACGTCCTTTACAAGGAGGCATCCCTTCCCTTCACCGAGGCAGACCGCGACAGGCTGCTGGACAGCAATACCCTCACGCTGTTCATCAGAACGGGCGACGCTGAAGAGGTCGCCCGTTTTACCGAAGAGAACCTGTCCCACATTCTGGAGCGGTCCGACATGGACCGTTCGGCGAAATGCGCCGCACTGACCCAGGCCACGACCACGTACCTGAAAAGCATCTTCGCCGATCCCGAGAAGGCCCAGGACGCCGAGCGATGCCGGAACTTGAGCGGCCATCTCGCCCGGTATATTTCGGAGTCGCAGAGCATAGCCGATCTGATCAAGACCCTGGAGGGGGGGTCGGCATTCGCCATCAGGCACTCCCTGCAGGTTGCCGTCATGTCCATGCTGGTATGGTCGAAGCTCTTCCCGGAGAAGGGGGACGAGCTCGTCGATGTCGGCATCGCCGGCATGCTGCACGATATCGGCATGTCCCTCATCCTGAAAGACATAACAAAAGAGCAGGACTACTGGACATCGCCCACCCTGGAGGAGATCAAACGCCATCCTCTCGAAGGGTATGTCTTTTTGAGGAAAAACGGCCGCTATGGCGATCTGGTGCTCGATGCGGTGCGTCATCACCACGAGCGGTATTTCGGCGGCGGGTACCCCGGCGGTCTCCAGGGGGATGAGATCAAGATTTCCACCCAGGTCATCGGCCTGGCAGACATGTACTGCACCCTGGTCACCGACAGGCCCACCCGCAAGGCCTCGACTCCGGAAGAAGCATTTAAGATCATCGGCGACGAAACCCACCGGTGTTTTTCGACCATACTGTTTTACGCCTTTCAGGCCGCCATAAGATAGCCTTCATCCTCCTCTCCCGGTGGATGTAGGGCGGTAAGGCGTGAAAGTCCGGCGACCGACTGATTCACACAATCTAATGAATAAAATAAATTTGCTAAATCATTAGAGTTTTCTTGATTTTTCCCGATGATTCTGGTAGTCGAAACGGCATGGTTGTGTGAGTGAACTCCTGTAACCACGCGCTCAGACCATGATCTGGCAAAAAACGCCCGGCCGGTCAGCTCTCCCCCGTTGGGTGAAGCATGAAACCGAACACTTGTATTGATCGCTCTATTGGTCTATATTTTGACCATAAAGAGATTCGCACCAAGGAGGTAAAGCAATGAGAGCTATTTCAATCAGTAATGATATTATCCCCATAGCGGAATTTAAAACTAATATTTCCAAGTGGTTCAAGACTCTTCAAACATCCAGACACCCGCTTATCATTACCCAAAACAGCAAACCGGCCGGCGTATTGTTGTCCGCTTCGGATTACGATGAATTGGTGTACCGAAAATCTTTTCTTGATTCTGTTGAGAAGGGGATTGCGGACGTTGAAAGCGGGCGCACACAAACGACTGACGAACTACGAAAAGCTCTGCGAGCCCGAAGAAGCACGGGTAATCCATGAGCGTTACATGGTCACAGGAAGCCGGTGAAAATCTGGTTGAGATTGAGGAATTCATTGCACGTGACAGCGTAGAGCGCGCTGTCCGGTTTGTAGATGCCCTGATTGATCATGCAGAGGCAATTTTGGCTGACAATCCGAGAAGCGGTAGGACTGTGCCGGAAATAGGTAATCCTGATATTCGGGAGCTTATTTACCGAGGATATCGCATTGTCTACCGCTTGAATGGCGATCGAATCGAAATACTTACCGTTTTTGAAGGGCATCGACTATTGCGACTGAACGAATCAGGTGATTAGGAAATGATGAATAAAGACACCAAAAGGAGAGGCTATTTTCAGTAACGAATTTGGAAAATAGCCTTTCTCATTTTTAAGACAGAGAGGGAATGTACCCAACCACTCGGCAAGGCTCGCCGAGGGCGGGTCAGCCTCGCCACCGTTAGTCGATACCAAGGAGAACCCACAATGAGGACTAGCGGCCATCAGTTGCCGCAACGGGCGGCTCCGGTGATGCCCGGAGTTGTTATACAATGGGCCGTCTGATTCCTTCCCTTTTCCCTTGCCCGCCGTCAAATTCGATTGTAGGATGCCTCTGCCCCACATTTCCCGAGAAAGCGCCCTCCCGCCATGTTCGAACAACACCAGAAACCGATGTTCCGCTTCCTGGCTGTACTCACCGCCGCCTCCATGGTCGGCCTGCAGGGGTACACCATCCTGTTCAACAACTTCGCCGTGGAAACGGTGCATTTGGAAGGAAAGCACATCGGCCTGATCCAGTCGGTGCGCGAGATCCCCGGATTCCTGGCCCTGACCGCGGTCTACGTGATGATGGTGCTGGCCGAGCACCGCCTGGCCGCACTCTCCATTGTGCTGCTCGGCGTCGGCATCGGCCTGAC
>DAIERH010000206.1 GCA_027346925.1 Geobacter sp. | reverse complement strand
GTGAGGTGACCAGCCCGACCCGGGGATCGCTGAAATGGGCGGTCACGCTGGCCAGGTAGTTTGCCGGGACGCGGATGTCGCTGTCGCAGACAATGATGATGTCGTGTCTGGCCCGGGGGAAGGCGTTGATCAGGTTGGAGACTTTGTAGTTCGGCCCGTGGATGGCCGGGTTGATCACCAGGGATATGTCGTGTCCGGGATGGTCCTCAACGAGCTGCCGGATGACCGGAATGGCCGGGTCGTCGGCCGATGCCGCGGCGAACAGGATCTGTACCTGTCCGCGATACTCCTGGGCGCAGAACGAGGCAAAGTTGGCATAACTCCCGGCATCCACCCCCTTGACCGGCTTGAGGATGGTGACCCCCAGATACCTTTGTCCACCTGCTCCCGCGGGGAGCGGGTGAATTGAATCCCTTCTCCCGCTGGGAGAAGGATAGGATGAGGGCATCGCCCCCTTGTTTTTGAAGAACCGCTGACCGCAGGCCAGGGAGATCAGGCTGTAGGCTGTGGCGGGCAGTACCGCCATGAAGGGGAGCAGGTTGCGCAGCATGTCAGGCGACTTTCTGGATCAGGGTGAGATAGGGGGCGCTTGGCGGAACATTTACCTGTCCCATGCGCCAGGTATGGAATGCGCGGGGATCATGGGCGGCTGCCCAGGCATCCACGACCGCGCCTTCATGGTCTCCCCCCTCGTGCCCGGGATAGACGGTGACCACCAGTATGCCACCCGGTTTCAGCAGGATCAATGCCTGCTCGAATGCGGCCAGGGTGGTCTCGGGGTGGGTGATGATAGCGCGGTCTCCGCCGGGCAGGTACCCGAGGTTGAATATCACCGCGGACACGCCCGGAGTGACGCGCTCGGCCATGGTTTCGTGCCCGGCCAGGATACACTCCGCCTGCCCGGCGTAACCGGCCTGTGCCAGCCTTTGGGCGGTCTGGCCAATGGCATCGCTTTGGATGTCGAAGGCCCACACCCTGCCGGTCGGCCCCACCAATTCGGCCAAGAGCAGCGTGTCGCTCCCGTTGCCGCAGGTGGCGTCCACGGCCCTGTCGCCGGGATGAACGAACTGCCGCAACAGCAGGTGCGAGAGCGGAACCGGTCCGCGCAACAACGGGATTTCCGGGGAGGGGTTCGGGTTCATGGCCGTTAAAGGGTAGCAGAATCGCCATCGGTTTGCCACCGTGAATTTGGTTGCATGTCCGTATGGAAACGGGGTATCAACAAGGAATGATACGCAGGGAAACTGTCAAGCAGGAACAGGGGGGGCGGCGGCTGGACGATGGCGTCTCCCTGTTGTTCGAGGGGATCAGCAAGTCCGAGGCGCGCCGCATCATCGATCGCGGCGGCTGCGCCGTCAACAGCGCCATGGTGCGGGTGGCCTCGCGCACGGTCAAGCCAGGCGACGTGATCGAGGTCGGCGTCATGGAGCCGGGGCGCTTCCGTGAACTGGAACTGCCGGCCGAGGCCCTGCTGTACGAGGACGCGGACCTGATCGCGGTGAACAAGCCGGCAGGGGTGAACACCCAGCGCACCCCCTACCAACTCAAGGGGACCCTGGAGTTCTGGGTGGCGGAACGGTTCCGCCGGCACGGCAGCAGCGAACCGGCGCGGGTCATCCACCGTCTCGATCGGGGCACGTCCGGGGTGATGCTCTTTCCGAAACACAAGCGGGCCGCCGCCTGGTTGTCGGCGCGTTTCCACGACGGAGAGGTGGAGAAGCGCTACCTGGCCCTGGTCCAGGGCTCGCCGCGGCAGGAGGCATGGGTGGCGGACGGTCCCATCGGGAAAATCGGCAGCGCCCGCTACGGTGTCATGGCAGGGGGAAGATCGGCCCGGACCGAATTTCGGCTCATTTCCTCTGGTGGCGGATATTCCCTGGTGGAGGCGCGGCCCTTGACCGGGCGCACCCACCAGATCCGCGTGCACCTGGAGGCCTGCGGGCTGCCGATCGTGGGCGATACGACCTACGGCGGAGAGCCGGCGGGGCGGATGATGCTGCACTGCTGGTCCCTTGCATTTACGAATGAAAGGGACGCGGTGATTTGCGTGCAGGCGCCGCCGGATGGGGCGTTCGAGGCGTTCATGGGGGAGAAGGGGCTGGACTGGACGGCATAGATGCGCCGTAGCCACTCACAAGGGTGACGCGTGCTTGCCGCCATGGCACGGCACACACGCAGCATCTGTGACCCGTCTCTGCAGCAGGGCGTTCATATCCTTCGGCTGACCCTTTCCCATCAATCGCTCCCCCACCTTGTGACACCCGAAACAGTCCTGTCCCCGGAGCGCCTTGTGCATGGCCACCATCTTGGGGTTCTTGCTGTGGCAGACATTGCACTCGAAGGCGCCGGCGCCGGTCGCCAGCAGCATAATGGCCGTAACGGCGCTCGTAATGACACGTTTCCTCATGGGGTGTAACCTCTCGAACGTGATGAACGACATCCGCATCCTACCTGGCGTGCCCGTTCAAGAGATTGACCTTGGTCAAAAACGGCAAATACGGCCCCGGAAAAATGTTCTTTGCACCCAGGGTCTCTTTGTGGTAATTTTCACCCTCTCCGGCACACCGGCTTAAACCATACTAACCAAAGACTTCAGGCGGGATACCCTACTCACCATGTCCAGGATCATCTGTATCGCCAACCAGAAGGGAGGGGTCGGCAAGACCACCACCGCCGTCAATCTGGCCGCCTCTCTGGCCGCTGCCGAACGGCCGACCCTGCTCGTGGACATCGATCCCCAGGCAAATGCCACCAGCGGCGTGGGCCTGGATAAAGCACGCCTCAACCATACCGTCTACGACGCTCTGATCAACCAGGTCGATTCGGGGAGATTGGTGGTCGATACCGGCCACCCCTTCCTGCACATCATGCCCGCCAACGCCGATCTGGCAGGCGCCGAACTGGAACTGGCCACCGAAACCGGCCGCGAGCAGAAGCTCAAGTTTGTGCTGGCCGGGCTGGCCGAGCAGTACCGCTATATCATCATCGACTGTCCGCCATCGCTCAACCTGCGGACCGTCAACGCCATGACCGCCGCCGACTCGGTGTTGATCCCGCTCCAGTGCGAATTCTACGCCATGGAGGGACTCTCCCAGATACTGCACACCATCCGGTTGATCCAAAAGGGGCTCAATCCGCTCCTGAAGATAGAGGGCATCCTGCTGACCATGTTCGATGCCCGCGGCAACCTGGGCAGGGAGGTGGCCGCCGAGATCCGCACCCATTTTCCCGAGCAGGTGTTCGAGACGGTCGTGCCCCGCAACATACGTCTGGCCGAGGCACCGAGCCACGGCAAGCCGGTGATCTATTACGACATAACCTCCCGCGGGGCGGCCACCTACATGCAGCTTGCCCGCGAGATCATCCAGAGGGAGAGCGGCAATGCTTAAAAAGGGGGGCCTCGGCAAGGGGATGGCGGCGCTGCTGCAGGTGACGGAAACCCGTGACGAGGGTTCCAGCTACTTCCTCTGCCCCATCGAGAAGATTCGTCCCAATCGCAACCAGCCGCGCAAGCACTTTGCCCCCGAGAAGCTGGAGGAGTTGGCCGCCTCCATACGCGAACAGGGGATCATTCAGCCGTTGGTGGTGACCAAAAAGGACGGTTTTTTCGAGATCATCGCCGGTGAACGCCGCTGGCGGGCCTCGCAAAAGGCCGGATTGCGCGAGATTCCGGTGGTCATCCGCGAGGCCAGCGAGGCCGTGGTCATGGAGCTGGCCCTGATCGAGAACATCCAGCGCCAGGACCTGAACGCCATCGAGGAGGCCGAGGCCTACCGCTCGCTTGTGGAGCAGTTCGGCATCTCCCAGGAGGACGTGGCCAAGCGGGTCGGCAAGAACCGTACGACGGTAACCAACAGCCTGCGACTGCTCAAGCTGCCCGACGAGGTACAGCGGGATATCGTGGAGGAGCGGCTCTCCATGGGGCATGCCCGTGCCCTGCTGGCCCTGGAAAGCCCCGAACTGATCGACAAGGCCCGCCACGAGATCATTCACCGCCAACTCAGCGTTCGCGCAGTCGAGGACCTGGTGCGGCGGTTGAAGGCCAATCCCCACCCCGTATCCCGCAAACGCCCCCAGCAGCCGGACCTGCTGATGAGCGCCCTGGAGGAACAGTTGCAACGGCGCTTTCAGTCACGGGTGGCCATTCGCATGCATGGCACCAAGGGGGGCAAGCTGGAGATTCATTTCAACGACTCCGATGAATTGACCCGCATCATCGACCTGCTCGATATCTGAGGCTGCGTGCCGCAGCCAAGCCGACAAAAAAATGTATACAACGGAAAGTTATTTGCTTGACAGCCCGTTGTATCTATGGTAGCTAACGTCTGATTTGGCCCGTATCTGGGATACAGTATACAAACTACAGCATGCCTGCAAGGGGTAGGTCGTGATTGAATTAAATGTGGCATTCATAATCCAGATGATCAACTTCGGCATCCTGGTCCTCATTCTCAACACCTTCCTGTACAAGCCGATCCGCAAGGTGTTGGCCGACCGCCGC
>DAIERH010000205.1 GCA_027346925.1 Geobacter sp. | reverse complement strand
TCCCTCCGCGTCGAAACTGGCCAGGGTGGCGTGGCCGCCGTTGATCATCCACATCTCCAGAAACCGTAAGTCGTCGCCGGCGCGCAGGCACATCTCCTCATGGTTCCCTTTGACGCTCGTCACGCTGAAGCCCTTGGCGCGCAACTCGAAGATGAAGTCCAGTACCCCCCTGCTGTCCGGCCCGCGGTCGATCAGGTCACCCAGCAGGTACAGTTCGTCGTCCCTGGCCAAGTTGATCCCTTTCTCCACCAAGCGCCTCAGGGTGCGGGAACAGCCATGGACATCGCCGATGACGAAGCGCCGGGAGGCCATGGCATCACACCCCTGGTTCCTGATGCACGATGATGATCTGAACATCCATTACATTGGTCCCGGTCGGCCCGGTCTTCAGCAGCGAGCCGCGTCGTCCGTCATTCGAAGCAGAACCGCCCTTCGCAGACGGTCTGCTCCACTCCCCTGCGGGTGTTGGGCACTTCCCGCTTTTGCAGCTCCTCCGGCAGGGCCTCCTTTGACCCCGGCCGGCCCACGGCAGCCATGGCCTCCACCTGGAACCCGTCCGGGATACCCAGGGTCGTCCGGGCGGCCTCGTAGTCGAACCCCTGCATGCCGTGAACCACATACCCCTTCAGAAACCCCTGGAGCGCCAGATTCTCCCAGGCGGCGCCGCAGTCGTAGGTATGGGTGCGGGATGGTTTTCCGTTGTGGTCGAAGGTGGTCTTGGAGACGAACACGAGCAGGACAGCGGCCTTTGAACACCAAACCTTGTTGCTGTCCGCCAGCAGGCCGAAGAACAGCGGCCACTGCTCGGTATTGCGGCGGGCGTAGAGGATGCGCCAGGGCTGGTTGTTGTAGGAGGAAGGCGCCCAGCGGGCCGCCTCGAACAGCACCTTCAACTCCCCGGGCGGGATCTCCCCGCCCGACATGGCCCGGGGGGACCAGCGGTCAATAAACAGGGAATCCACGGGATGGCCGGCTTGACGATGTTCACTGCCCTTGATCATGGTGGGGGTCCTTTCTGCTACCCAACAACCTGTAACACAAAGCACTTGAGATACTCGGACTCAGGAAACGACAAGAGCACCGGATGATCCGGGGCCTGGGAATGGACCGATACCAGGCGCACCTCGCGCCGGGCTTGGCGGGCCGCCTGGACCAGCATCTCGCGGAACGCCTCGCGCCCCATGTGAAAGGAGCAGGAACAGGTGATCAGGTAACCGCCCGGCTCCAGCAGCTCCAGGGCGCGGCGGTTGACGGTGAGATAGCCTTTGGTGGCCTCGGCGATGTTCCTGCGGCTCTTTACAAAGGCGGGCGGGTCCATGACGATCACCCCGAACCGTCTGCCCTCGTGCTTGAGGGTGCGCAGGCGGTCAAAGGCGTCGCACTCCTCGAAGACAACCCGACCGGCCAGGCCGTTCAGTTCCGCGTTGCGGCTGGCCTGGGCAACGGCCCGGGCCGAGATATCGATCCCCAGGGCCGATGAGGCACCGAAGGCACCGGCGTGCACGGCCCAGCTGCCGGCATAACAGAAACAGTCCAGGACATCCTTTCCCTCGCAGATGCCCCGCAGCAACAGATGGTTCTGCTTCTGGTCCAGAAACCCGCCGGTCTTCTGGCCGCTCCGCAGGTCCAGCAGGAAGCGCAGGCCGTTCTCCTCCATCTCCACTGTTTCGGGTATCTCACCGTACAGCACCTCGACCCGCTCATCCAGCCCCTCCAGGGTGCGCACCCCCACGTCGTTGCGGGCTATGATCCCCAGTGGGGCAAACACCCGCCTGAGCGCCTCCAGCAGCAGGTCGCGCCTGGCCTCCATGCCGACGGAGAGGATCTGGATCGACAGGTAGTCACCGTATTTGTCCACCACCAGGCCGGGCAGAAAGTCGCTCTCGCCATACGCGGAGCGGAAGGTCTGCAATGTCGGGTAGATCGCTAGGCGATGGGCCAGGGCGGCCCGCAGGCGCTGCTCGTAGAACTCGACGCAGTCGATCTCTTCGCGCGTGCGTGACAGCAGGCGAAAGGCGATCAGGGAGTGGGGGTTGTAGTAGCCGCAGCCCATGAAACCACCGCCGGCGTCCAGCAATTCTGCGGCCGCGCCCGGTTCCCGCGCCCCCTGGACAGAGGCGATCTCGTTGCTGAACACCCAGGGATGGCCGGCCTTGATCCGTTTGTCTTCGTTCTTTTTCAGGGTAATGATGAGCATGGGATCACAGTGTATGAAGGGTTCCCCCCTTTATCAAAGGGGGACGGGGAGGATTTGACTCTGCGAAAGTCAAAAGCAAATCCCCCTCAATCCCCTTTAGGCCCCAGAGGGTCCTTTTTCAAAAGGGGACTAAGCAGCGCCTCGGCAATGGTCAGGCGTTCGGGGAATTCCGGGGCATCGGACTGGGAGAGAAACAGGGCATTGACCGCCACCAGCAGGGCATTGAGCCGGTCCAGTTCGATGACTGCCGTGCCGGGCAACGATTCGCACTGTTCCAGGTTGAGTGGGCAGCAGTCCACGTGTTGCTCGTTGTTTTCCGTGTACAGGATGGGGAGGCCGTGGGTGCGACAGATGATCGGGCGGGCGGCGTAGAGCAGGCAGCGGTGATGTTCCAGCAGCGGGCAGCGTTCATCGGCGGCATGTTCCGCCACGTGGTGGCGGACGGCCGCCGCCTGGTCGGCCGGCAGGCTATCGAGCGTTTCCTTGAGGGAGGCCGCTTCCACCGGAAAGAGCGTGACGGCCGTGCAGCAACTGCTGCACCCTTCGGAACAGGTGATATGTTCGCGCAAGGCCGCCTCGATCCCATGACAGAGGGCATCGACCCTGGCTACCAATTGCCGGTAATTATCGAGCACATCATCCATTGATTTCATATACTACAATTTGACGGGGAATCAAAGAATTTCATTAAGACCCGGTCCCGCCCTCGGCCACGCGGAGCGGACACAGTTGCATGGCCGGGTAAAATGTAGTAGATAGAATGGGCGTGAGCTCAGACATCCCCATGTGATCGGAACCGTATGAAATTCCAGCCCATCAAACCTAAAAAGGTCTCATCCCAGATTGCCGATCAGATCCGCTCCTCCATCCTGGCCGGCGAATTCTCTCCCGGCGACAAACTCCCGCCGGAACGGGAGTTGGCCGAGATGTTCGGGGTCTCGCGCCCCTCGGTGCGGGAGGCGATCAACATCCTGGCCGCCGCAGGACTGGTCAAGGCGTACCAGGGCGGCGGGACCGTGGTGATGTCGCTGGTGGAGACCGCGGCCGGCAACCCGCTTACCGAACTGATCCGCAATGAACAGGAGCGGGCCTTGGATGTGATCGAGGTGCGTAAGGGGATGGAGTCCTGGACCGCCTTTTATGCGGCCCAGAGAGCCCTGCCCGAGGACGTGCGCCGGCTGGAGGATCTGGTGAGCGGGATGGAACGCAATCTTGACGGCCTCAAGCCCTCCGAGGACCTGGACGCCAACTTCCATATCGTGATCGCCCGCGCCACCCACAACATCGTCTGGCTGCACCTGATGCAGACCCTGTTCGACGCCATGAAGGAGTTCCAGCAAACCGTCTGGCGGGCGGTCTACCTCACCCGCGAGGACCATCATCTGCTGTTCGAACACCATCGCCGCATCCTGGATGCCATCCGCACGAAAGACGCCGAGGGCGCGCGGGAGGCCATGTCCCGGCACCTTACCTTTGCCGAGCAGCGCAGCACCGCCTATATTACACGCCAGACCCCCTGAGGGGAGCCTCGGCCCACTTTCATCAAAAGTACGAATATCCCTACAGCCTTAATGCTTGGTGCAACGGAGAGACTTCCGGCAGGAACCTCTTTGACAGTGGTGCGGGCAGTTTGATCACCCGCGCATCGGATGGGAGTCATTCGGGATCGGGTTATGGCGACCCGAAGCGAAACTTTTGCGCCATGCGCTGGCGATAATCGACGATCTCTTTTCTGAGTGATGCCAGCTTGGCCATCCTTTCATCGACCTTGTTGATGTGCAGGTCGAGGATCTCGATCAGCCGCGGGATCATCTTTTCCGTCTGCTTGGCCTCGCCATAGGCCACATAAAGATCCTGCATCTCCTTGATAGTCAATCCCAGCTCTTTAAGTTTCATGATAAATTTGATGCGCCGTACGTAATAGGGCGTATAACCGCGGTTGGCGCCATCGGCGCGTTCCGCGGCCTCAATTATGCCGACCTCCTCCCAGTAGCGCAGGGTCCTGGTCGTCAATCCCAACTCTTTAGCCAGATCACCGATCGATACGATCTCCTCGTTTTCCTTGACGTTATCCATGAAGCTCCCTTTTTAATAATTTCAATTTTTTTTAAGCCGCACGACCTGATTTGTCAATATGTTTGTGTTTCCATAATATTGTTTTACAATATATTGACTTGCACGTAAACGTTATATATTATCGCAGACACTCAAGAAGAAACAGGCGCAGTATCACCATAAAAACATGCCAAGCGGGATTGGTGGACGAAGAGCACAAACACTATCCCGCACTACCCGCCAAGGAGGATCATG
>DAIERH010000204.1 GCA_027346925.1 Geobacter sp. | reverse complement strand
GAGCATGACCAACAGCAGCGTCATCTCCGGGGTGGTCGGGTCGAGCCCCATCAGCTTCCCAATCACGATGACGTGGGCGGAGCTGGACACGGGCAACAGTTCGGCAGCCCCCTGGACTAGGGCAAGGATGAGGATATGGATCATGGTCATGGGAAGGTGTCACCTGCCGATCAATGGGGATATGAAGAAAACGGGGTGCAGGGTACCATAAAAAATGCGGCATTGCCAGAGATGACACCACCGCGGTCTGTTCGGGGATTGAACGGCTGTCCGCACCAGTGCCTCAGCCCGGCCTGTTCTCCGGTTTCGATGGCTTCTTCTTGAGCAAGCTGTGGGAGATGTCGAATTGCAGCATGCAATAGCCGTAGTTGATGTCCCCTCTGCTGCCCGTGGCATCCCGGATAAATCTGCCGGCGAAGAGGTGGTCGTAGCCGACAATGACGGAAACGTCGTCGCTCATCTTGTACGTCATGGTGAAGTCGGTCTCCAGGCCGATCTCGCGACTGAAGTGGTCCTCCACCTGCTCGGCCAGGAAGTAGTGGCCCGTGGCCGAGAGGTTGACCTCCTTGGTGAGATCGATCCCCCAGCCGAGGGTGTAGATCTGCAGGCCGCTGGCATGATGGCCGTTCACCGTGACTCCCGAAAGGTCGCCGATAAACAGCATGTCGCCAATCTGGGAGATATTGTTGTCGGGGTTGCGGAATTCCCTGGCGGAGCTGACGCCGGTGGCGGCATCCTTGCTCCCCGAACCAAGGGCATAACTGAGAAACCCTTTGGTGGTGAAACCCGCCAGGGTCCCTTCGTAGGAGATGTCGAGATGGCCGCCATAGGCACCGATACGGTCGTTACCCCCCTTGACACCGGAAAAGACGGTGCCTGACTCGTAGACCGGCTCGAACTCAAGGGAAAGCGGCCCGAATTTGGCGGTCCCCCGGAGTCCCCACATGAACAGCTCCTCGCCGGGGTGATGGGAAACCGTTCCGGTATCCCGAATGATGTAGGCATCCAGGGCGGTGCCGTCGGAGATGCCGTACGTGGCGTATCCGCCGAAAATCTCCCCCGTGAGGCCGTTGGAAAAGGGGGTGGCGTAGGTTCCGGCCAAGAGGTCGACGGTCAGGGGGTCGGCCGGCTTGAGCCGCACCCTGCCGGCGTCGAACACCAGGCCGTCCTTGAAGGAGTTGGGGCCGAGGATAAAGGTGCTGCCGTAGCTGAACTCCTGACGCCCTCCCTTGATGGCCAGCCAGTCCCGGTCCGGCAGTTTCGCCTCCAGATACCCCTGGTAGAGCGAGTAGTGGGAGTTGTCCAGGTCGTGTTCCTGGGCATAGCCGTATCCCTGGCCCTCCAGGTGGAAATCCAGGTAGTCGGTGGGGTGCCAGTACACATACGGCTTCAGGCGGTACACGAGGCGTCCCTGGGTATAACCCTGCATATTGTTGAAATCCCTCAGCCGGAAGTTGCCGGCCCCTTCGCCGCGCAGAAATCCGTTCATGCCGAGCCTGTATTCGAAGGGCGGCTCTTCGGGTTTGGCCAGCATCTTTTCGATAGTCTCGCGCCGTTGAAGGTAGCCCGGCAGTTCAGCCAGATCCCTGCGCAAGACCGCCTCCAGCCTGGCTATCCGCTCCAGGTCTGGCCGCGGTATGGCATTCGGCCCCTCCTTCTCGTACCTGTCGGCCACCGTTTCCAGGACCGACAACAGGGCGCCGGCCAACTCGCGTCTGGTGACCAGCGGTTTGTCGGGCAGTTTTCCGGCCGCCCGATAGATGCTGCAAAGTTCACGGAGATCCCGGCAGCACCAGTGGTCCGCCTGTACCTGTTCAGGGATGTCTCGGTCCTGCTCCGTCTCGGCGGCGGCAAATTGGCACAGTCCCAGGGATATGGCGCCAGCCATGATAATCACCAGTTTCAGAACGCCTTTTTTCACTGCTCCTCCCTCACGGGTGTGATAAAGCGCTGATCATTTCCGTCCCATACGCCGTATGCCTGCAAACAATATACAGTTTATCCGCGAATCGCAATAGGTTCATTGCGCGTTGAGGCGGCTTGAACAGCCCACGCCGCATTGCCCATCGATGGCGGGCCGGAAATGCAACGGTACTGCGTCGTGCCCCTTGCTTCCTCCTTGGTTACTTGTTACATTCCCTGCTTGAAAACAATGGTTACACCATCCGTCATCGGGAGGCATACACGGCATGTCCTCCATGTCCCGGAAGCATGTCCCGTATAGTGCTATCTACTGTTTATCTGGGTTAGATTTTGAATCCGGCGCAAAGCTGTGCTACTATTTGGTACACGTTGTCCCCGAATAATCACGCGAGGAACCGCACCCATGCCCCATACCAATATCGAGATCCCCGAAAAGCTCCCCCTCCACAGCCAGACGGAGATGGTGGCCTTCCCCTACATGATCTTCCCGCTGTACGTGAACGACCGCGAGGTGCAGACCTTCACCGAGGCGGACAACTACGACAAGTTCGTGGCCATCTGCCTGCGCCGGGGGGAAGCCGTCAACGGCGACCGACTGGGCGACGTGAGCGAGATCGGCACCCTGTGCCGGGTCAACCAGATCAAGAAGGTCGGGGACGGCAAGTTCAAGGTGACCCTGGAGGGGATCAACCGTCTGCGCATCCTGGAGATCGAGCCGGGCGGCCCGGTTATCATGGCCCGCTGCGAGGTGGTGCGGGAGTTCGTGGAGAAGAACCTGGTTTCCGACGCCCTGGTGCAGAGCCTGAACGCCCTGCTGAAGATCGCCCTTTCCTACGGCAAGCCATTGCCGGACGATGTCATGAAGATGATCGACTACATCGACAATCCGGCCCGCCTGTCCGACCTGGTTGCACTGTACGTCAATCTGCCCACCGGAGACCTGCAGGAACTGCTGGAGACGGTCGATCCGCTGGAGCGCCTCAAGAAGGTCTACGTGCACCTGACCAACGAGGTGCAACGGATGCAGGTCAAGAATGAGGTCAACTCCGAGGTCAACCGCAGGGTCGGCAAGAACCAGAAGGAATATATCCTGCGCGAGCAGATGAAGCACATCCAGGAAGAGCTGGGCGAGGAAGACCCCCGTATTTCCGACATGAACGAGTTGCGCCGGCGCATCGAGGAGGCCGGGCTGCCGGAGGAGGTCAGGAAGATCGCCGACGCGGAGATCAAGCGCCTGGAGCGCATCAACCCGGCCTCGCCCGAATACACCGTCTCCCGCACCTACCTGGATTACCTGGCCGGCATGCCCTGGAGCAAGTCGACCTCCGACAGCCTGGACATCGTCCGGGCCGAGGAGATCCTCAACGAGGATCACTACAACCTGAAGAAGGTCAAGGAACGCATCCTGGAGTTCCTGGCGGTGCGCTCTCTCAAGGAAAACATGAAGGGGCCGGTGCTCTGTTTCGTCGGCCCGCCGGGGGTGGGCAAGACCAGCCTGGGCAAGTCCATTGCCCGCTCCCTGGGACGCAAGTTCGTGCGCATCTCCCTGGGCGGGGTGCGGGACGAGGCCGAGATCCGCGGCCACCGCCGCACCTACATCGGCGCCCTGCCGGGCAGGATCATCAAGGAACTCTTCCGCTGCGGCTCCAACAACCCGGTCTTCATGCTGGACGAGATCGACAAGCTGGGGCTGGATTTCCGCGGCGATCCTGCCTCGGCGCTCCTTGAGGTGCTGGACCCGGAGCAGAACTTCTCCTTCAACGACCACTACCTGGACGTCCCCTTCGACCTGTCCAGGGTGATGTTCATCACCACCGCCAACCAGCTCGACCCGATTCCAGGCCCGCTCAAGGACCGGATGGAGGTGATCCGTCTGGCCGGCTACAGCACCGAGGAAAAGCTGCACATAGCCCGCAACTTCATCATCCGGCGCGAGGTCGATGAGAACGGGCTGACCGCCACGCCGCTGGAGTTCAGCGACGAGGCGGTCATCAAGATCATCGTCGATTACACCCGCGAGGCAGGCGTGCGCAACATGCAGCGCACCATCGCCTCGGTCTGCCGCAAGGTGGCCAAGGAGATCACCCAGAAGAAGGAGCCGCGCCGGGAGATCACCCCCGAGGTTGTGGCGGAACTGCTGGGGCCGCGCAAGTTCCACAACGAGGTGGCGGCCGAGAACGACCGGGTGGGGGTGGTGACCGGCATGGCCTGGACCGAGACCGGCGGCGACATCCTGTTCGTGGAGGCCACCAGCATGCCGGGCAAGCCGGAGCTGATCCTGACCGGTTCACTGGGGGACGTGATGAAGGAGTCGGCCCGGGCGGCGCTCTCCTACGTGGAGGCCCATTACGGCGATTTCGGCATCTCGCCCGATGCCTTCGAGAACAAGGTGCTGCATATCCATGTCCCCTCCGGGGCCATACCCAAGGACGGCCCGTCGGCCGGGGTGACCATGGTCACGGCCCTGGTGTCGTTGTTGAAGGACAAGCCGGCCAGGCGCGGCGTGGCCATGACCGGCGAGATCACCCTCACCGGCCGCGTGCTTGCCATCGGGGGGCTGAAGGAGAAGGTGCTGGCCGCCCATCGGGCCGGG
>DAIERH010000203.1 GCA_027346925.1 Geobacter sp. | reverse complement strand
GGTGCCGGTGGGGGCGGATGTAGGAGGCCGGTTCAATGGCGTTCAGCAGGCGATGGCAGCGGGAGTCGTCGGAGGGATGGAGGTTGTGGTTCTTGCGCAGACGGGGTGAACTGATCGCCTGTTCCGAGACCTGGCGCAGCAGCTCGGTGGTGAGAAGTTTCATTTCATTTCCCATGTAAATAAATCAGCGGTCCACCAAGGCGAACTGGTTGCCGTCCGGGTCGGCTATGACTGCCATCCTGCCCCAGGGGCTCGACTCCAGCGGCTCGACAAATCGCGCCCCGGCCTTGGTCAGGGCCTCGCACAGCTTCTCGATCTGCTCCACCTTGAGGGTGATGCCGGTATGCCTGCCGACCAGCTTGCGGGCCTCGTCCTGGAGGGCCAGGGCCACCCCCAGGGTGGTCGGGCCGCCGGGGAAGAACTCCAGCAGCATCTCGGTCTCACCGGCAAGGGGGAGACCGAGGGTACCGGCGTAGAACGCCTTGGCACGGGCCAGATCGGTGACAAAGACAACAACGTTTTTCATCGTAACGCTCATATAGACTCCATTGGGGACTGCCAGGGTGTAACATCCAACGCCGCCCCCCTAGTCCCCGGCCCCTAATCCCTATTTTTGCGACAGCCGATGCACGCAGTCCACCATGAACCGGGCGTTCTCCGGCGGTACGGTGGGGAGGATGCCGTGCCCCAGGTTGAAGATATGTCCCGGCCGGCCGGCGTTTTCATCCAGCACCCGCTTGACCTCTTGTTCGATGACCGTTTGCGGCGCAAAGAGCACGGTCGGGTCCAGGTTGCCCTGCACCGCCATTCCCTGGCCGAGCACCGCACGCGCTGTCCCCAGGTTGACATGCCAGTCCAGCCCCATCACGTCGCCGCCGGCCTTCCGCACCGTATCCAGCATGGCGCCGGCCCCCTTGACGAAGTGGATCACCGGCGTCTCCGTCCGGTTCAGGCCGTTGATCAGCCTGGTGGTGTAGGGGAGCACGTAGCGCTCGTAGTCGGCCGGCGAGAGGATGCCGCCCCAGGTGTCGAAGATCTGGATCGCCTGGGCGCCGGCCTTGATCTGGGCGTTCAGGTACTCCATGTCCATGGTGGTGATCTTTTCCATCAGTGCCGCGTAGACCTGGGGAGCGCCGTACATCATCTGTTTGATCCGGGCAAAGTCCTTGGAGCCCTTCCCCTCCACCATGTAGCAGGCCAGGGTAAAGGGCGCCCCGCCGAAGCCGATCAGCGGCACCTTGCCGGCCAGTTCCCGGCGCAGGATCTTGATCGTCTCCAGCACATAGGGCACATCCTGCTCCATCTGTGGGATACGCAACGCCTCCACGTCGGCCATGGTCCTGATCGGGTGTTCGAACACCGGCCCGGGTACGAAGTCCAGCTTCATCCCCATGGGCTCCACCGGGGTAAGGATGTCGGAGAACAGGATGGCGGCATCCACCCCCAGGATATCCACCGGCTGGATGGACACCTCGGCCGCCAGGTCGGGGGTCTTGCACAACTCCAGAAAGGTGCACTTGGAGCGCACGGCCATGTACTCGGGCAGGTAACGGCCCGCCTGGCGCATCAGCCAGACCGGCGTGCGGTCCACCGGCTTGCCCCAGCAGGCGTCGAGAAAACGTGTATTCATATCATCTCCCTGAACGTGCCACAGGGCACGGAAATCGCCACCATAAGTTGGTGAGTGTAGTTGCAAACCGCCCGAAAAGTCAATTCATTTGAGGCCTGCGGTTGCCCGCTCCACCTGGTATTCGTGGCCGGCGAGCCGCACCCGGTCGCCGGGATACAGCTTGCGTCCGCGCCGCAGTTCGACCTCGTTGTTCACCTCTACCAGCCCGGAGGCCACGACCAGCTTGGCCTCGCCGCCGGAGCCGACCGCGTTGACCCCCTTGAGCAGGCTGTCCAGTTTGATGTAGTCGGTTGTGATGGCAAATGTTTCGTTCATGCACCCTTGTACCACGGCCCGAGCCACGGACACAAGGGCCGAGAATGCAAAAGGGGCCGCAGGCGATCCGCCATACGGCCCCTCCGGGCAATCCGCAACCGGCCGGGGCACGGTTTTACCCCTGGTCGGCCGCGATGAATTTCTTGGCGTGCGCCAGGTCATCAAACATCTCGAATTTGCGGTTGCTGAAACTGGAAACGAGCATCAGCGCCACCTGCTGCATGCCGGTCGTCCCCACCACCGCCGACTTGATGACATGCGGCTCGTTCTCCCTGGTCAACTTCTTAAGCTTGTCCACCACGGCAGCATCGAATTTGCCGCCAGTGGCGATGGTCACGGTGTAGATCGACTTCCTCGCCTGCGCCTGCACCTGGCGGGCGCACTCGTCGATGAGGGGGAGCATCTCGGACGGCTGGCAGTTGCTGAAGTCCAGGATGAAGACCTTTTTCCCCATGTGCTCGATGAAATGTGCTTTTTCCATCGGATGTTCCTTTTGGTCGATTTTGGTGGCAGCCACGGGCTGTCACATGTTCAAGATCGCTAATGTAGCATAAAGAAGGGCACGGATCGTATATATTTTTGTGCCAAAGGGGTGCCGGCTGCCGATACGGGAGCAGCTGACGACAAAAAAACAGCTAACGGCATTTCGCCCGGGTATATTTGTACTCGGGGCTGGCGTCATCCACGATCACCAGATAGTCGTTTTCTCCCCTGACCACCAGGACACCGTAATCCTTCCAGTCCAGCTCCGCCGCCTTCCTGGCGGCGGCGTACCACACCCTGTCGAGAGACCCGACACGGGCCACCCTGCCCGGGGCGGCCGGTAGACTCTCCCTGCGGACCCTGACGATATGGACATGGAGTTGGTCCTGGCTCCGCTCCCGCTTCGGATTGACGGCGAGCGCGGCCTCGTTTTCGTTCAACCGTTTTACCGCGACATCCCAGGCGAATTGCCAGATCCCGTCCGGCCGTTCGGGGTCTTCCACTCCCGTGATCCGGTTGCGGGGTATGGCCAGGCCATGCACGAAGCCGTCCGGGCAATCGCACATCTTCCGGTCCCGGATGACCACGAATTCCCTGGATTCGGCCCATACCTGGGTGGTGTCCCGGCAGGTGCGGCAGTCGATCTCCACCCGGGGCGCGCTGCAGTGGGCGCAGTATTCTTTGGCGTTGGTGTCGATGCAGGTGGATATTGTGTCCCAGAGGATGTCCCGGTGCTCGGCACTGAGGCACGGGGTGGCGGCGAGCAGCACGCCGCACGCCGCTGCTTGGGCTATCGCGAGGACCATGATGCGGCGGACCTGCCTGGTTACGGGTTTCATATATACCTCCTCAGTCGCCGACGACGACCGTGGTCGTGTCCACCCCCGTGTTCCCGTTGGAGGGGTCGTAGGCGTAGACGGTAATCTCGTAGACCCCTGCCTCGCGGAGCTCCAGCCGGGCCGAGAAGAGGCTCGCCTCGCCCGCGTAGGCGAGCGTCACCTCCCCCTGCGGCCTGCCGTCACGCTTCACCAGGGCTTTCACCTCCAGCCGGGCCGCGTCCCACAGGCCGCCGGGGGTGATCGGACAGCCGCACATCATGATCACGTTGGCGCGGATCTCCACCGGGGCGGGGAGCGTCTCCACCCGCCGGTGGGGAGGGGGAGCCAGGAGGCGGACGCTCAGGCCGGGCAACTCCAAGAGCACGCCGTCGCCGCCGGTCAGGTGTTTGCCCGGCACCACCCACTGGGTGACGGCAACCCTGCCGGCCGACTGGCGCTGCGCCAGCGGGCCGAAGGCGGCGATCTCCAGCCGGGTCGGTTCGGCGATGTCGATGGTCGCATCGAAGCGCGCCGACTCCGCGTCCGACAGCGGCACCCCCCGCCGGGCCGGTTTCTTCATCAGGGTCTCGGTGTTTCCCGTCGTCCCGGAGGTCACCCCCCGGGCCAGAAGTTCCCCGCTATCGGCGTTCCTCACGGTCACCAGGGCTCCCCCAAGGGAGGTCCCCAGGAATTTGCCGTCCTTGCTCCTGACGCGGACGGTTATCCGGGTCGGCGTCGCCAGTGCCGCGGCGGCGATCAAGACAAGCGTCACAACACCTGCGGCGACTCTCATACCCCCCATGGTTTCCTCCTTGGCGCATGCTATGAACCATTCTACCAGGGGAACGGCAAACGACAATCTGTGGGTCTCACAGCGTCGTGATTAGCTGATTACCAAACCGCACCTTGACGTTATGGCGTCATAACGCTACAGTGACTTCAGGAGGTCCAGACCATGGGCGCACTTACCAAACGGGCAAGATTAATTAACTCGTATGCAAAACACCACTAGAATTCAAGGAAGATATTTGGTCCAAATGGGTTAAAAAAAGTGGCGGCAGAATTGGTATCGGAGTAGGAGATATTGATAACAAGGCCCGTTTGCTCGTAGGTGCAGGGGTTCAAGTCAATGCCGTTGGCCTCTGGGGACTCTATAAACCCGACGGGAGTGAATTATTGTTTGGTGTAAGTGCGGCAGATTTAGGCTTTATCAAGAAGATCACACCCTGGTTCCTCTAAGCACGCAATCCCCTCGCCGATTGTCGTTTGCCGTTCCCCT
>DAIERH010000202.1 GCA_027346925.1 Geobacter sp. | reverse complement strand
GACGCGGTGCCGCTCCGGTGATGACCGTTGTTACCGGGTTGTCAAAGCCGCTTTGAAAGTCGGCGATGGCTGCCTCAAGGGTCGGGCATATCCGGACGATATCGAGCGCCTCCTTGCGGTCCGGGTTATATGAAGCTCCCCAGCCTTCCTGCCAGTGACCCGCTATGCGCTCGGCCAGGGCGCGTTGCCCGGCCGACGGCGTCACGATGTAAAACCGCTCCAGCCCGTAGGTCCTGGAAGCGCGGGCAATATCGTGCAGATCCAGATTTGTCAGGGCAGTGGTGACCACCTCGCGGCGCTTGTTGTACACCGGGTAATGGAGGAGCGCGATTGCCAGGTTAGCGATCATGGCCGTCGCCTTCCCGTTCCAACTCCGTCAACAGTTTCCGGTCCTTCTCCGTCAGTTCCGCGTCCGCCAGCAGGTCGGGGCGGAGCAGGCGGGTCCTGCGAAGCGATTGGCTGCGCCGCCATTTCCTGATCGCCTCGTGGTTGCCCGACAGCAGCACCTCCGGCACCTTCAGGCCCCTGAACTCGGGGGGACGGGTGTACTGAGGGTATTCCAGGAGCCCGTCGCAGAAGGAGTCCGCGCCGGCCGACTCGCTGCTGCCGAGCGCGCCCGGCACGAGCCGCGTCACGCTGTCCACGAGGGCCATGGCCGCGATCTCCCCCCCGGACAGGACGTAATCGCCGAGGGAGATGTCGTCTTCCACATATAACTGACGCACCCGCTCGTCGATCCCCTCGTAGCGTCCGCAGACGATGATCAACCCTGGTCGGAGCGCCAGTTCCGCAGCGACCTTGTGGGTCAGGCGCCGTCCCTGGGGGGAGGTCATCACCACCGTGGATGAGGGATTGTGCGCCTTGACCACCTCGATGCAGGCCGCCAGGGGCTCAACCTTCATCACCATGCCGGCCCCGCCGCCGTAGGGCGCGTCGTCGGCCGTCTGGTGGCGATCCGTGGCATAGTCGCGGATATTGTGCAGCCTGATGTCAATGAGCTGTTTTTCCCTGGCCCGCCGAATGATGCTCTCGTCGAAAGGCCCGCTGAACATCCCCGGGAAAAGGGTCAGAATGTCGAACTTCATAGATCCAGAAGCCCTTCCAGCGGGGTTATGGTCATCTTGCCGCTTTCCAGGTCAACACTGCTGATAACGGAGGCCACGGCAGGAATCAGGTATTCCCGTTCACCGCTCCGCACCACGTAGACGTCGTTGCTGCCAGTTTCGAAGATGTCAACGAGGGACCCGATCACCGCCCCGTCCGTGGTGACGACCTCAAGTCCGATCAAGTCCCGCCAGTAATACTCATTTTCTTCCGGTTCCGGCAGTTGGCTGCGCAGCAGGCAGACCTCGCTGCCAACGAGCGGCAGAACCTGGTTGATGTCGTTGAAGTCCTTCAGTCCGAGGATGATCTTCCCGCTATGGGGGATGACACTCTTGAGGGCGACCTCGCTCATATCCCCTTGCGGTGATTTCAGGACAACACTGCGGGCAGCCCGGAGGCTTTCCAGGTTGCCCGAGTAGGAATACACCCTGACCTGTCCCCTGATCCCATGGGCACCGATTATCTTCCCCACCGGGATCAGCGCGTCCGACTCAGGCATTATTCCACAATCTTGAGCACAGCCTTCTTGTTATCCTTGGTGGAAACGGCATTGAGGATGGTGCGAATGGCCTTGGCGGTTCGACCTTCCTTCCCGATGATGCGCCCCATATCTTCCTTTGCGACGGTCAGCTTGATGACCAGGGTGTCCTCTTCCATCTCCTCGCCAGCCTGAACCTGCGTGGGGTCATCGACGAGGGCCTTCGCAATGGTTTCAACAAGTGCTTTCATGTCGGTATCCTCAGCTCATGTGGAATATCCGGCGTACCGGAGATAGAATGGATACGCTATGCGGTGGGTTGTGCCACCTTGTCCAGAATTCCGGCCTTTTTGAGAATCTGCCTGACCGTGTCGGTCGGCTGTGCGCCCTTGCCGAGCCATGCCACGATCTTCTCCTCGTTCAGCTTGTACACGGCGGGATTCTTGGTGGGGTCATAGGTCCCCATGTTTTCGATGAAACGCCCATCCCTGCGGCTGCGCTCGTCGGCGACGACCACCTGGTAGAACGGTCTTTTCTTGGCGCCTGCCCGGGCAAGCCTGATCTTTGTTGCCATGGTGATTCCTCCTGATTCTTTCTCGATGCGTTTTGTGTATGAAATAGTGATACGTGTCCTAGCCAAACGGTAACATGCCCCTGCCGAGTCCCCCCATGCCCTTGAGGAGCCCCTTGGGGCCGAGTTTCTGCAGCTGCTTGACCACCTTCTGCGCCTCGGTGAAACGCTTCAGAAGCTGGTTGACCTCCTGAACGCTGGTGCCGCTCCCCTTGGCGATGCGCAGGCGGCGGCTGCCATTGATGATGCCGTGGTTGGCACGCTCGGCCGGGGTCATGGAGCGAATGATGGCCTCGATCCGCTTCATCTCCTTCTCGCTCGGCTGGGCACCCTGCATCTGCTTCATCATCTTGCCCATGCCGGGGATCATGCCCATGATCGATTCCAGGGACCCCATTTTCTTGATCTGCTGGAGCTGAGCCAGAAAATCTTCCAGGTCGAACTGGCTCTTCTTCAGTTTCTGCTGGAGGCGGGCCGACTCTTTCTCGTCAAAGACCGATTGGGCCTTCTCCACCAGGGTAAGCACGTCACCCATGCCAAGGATTCGCGATACCAGGCGGTCGGCGTGGAAGACCTCCAGGGCGTCCAGCTTTTCTCCCAGGCCCACGAACTTGACCGGCTTGCCGGTAACGGCCTTGATGGAAAGGGCCGCGCCCCCCTTGGCGTCGCCGTCCAGCTTGGTCAGCACCACACCGGTGATGTCCAGGCGTTCATTGAAGCCGCCGGCCACGTTGACGGCCTCCTGGCCGGTCATGGCATCGGCCACGAACAGGATCTCGCGGGGAAGAACGGCGGCCTTGATCTCGGCCAGTTCGTTCATCAGAAAGTCGTCGATCTGATGACGGCCGGCGGTATCCAGGATGACCGTGTCGTACCCGTTCAGCTCGGCGAACGCCATTGCCGAGGTGCAGATGTCAACCGGCTTTTGGTCGGCCGAGGAGTTGAAAACCTCAAGGCCGAGTTGGCGGCCTACGGTTGCGAGCTGTTCGATGGCGGCGGGCCGGTAGATGTCGGCCGGAACCAGCAACGGCCTGCGTTTTAGGCCTTTCAGATGTCTGCCCAGTTTGCCGCAGGTGGTGGTCTTTCCGGCCCCCTGAAGGCCGACCATCATGACGGCTACCGGCGGTTTTGCCGCCAAGTCGAGGCTGTTGTCCTCGTGACCGCCCATCACGGCCACCAGTTCGTCGTGGACGATCCTGACCACCTGCTGGCCGGGGGTCAGGCTCTGCAGCACCTCGGTGCCGACCGCCTTTGCCCGTACGTTCTCGACAAAATCCTTGACGACCTTGAAGTTGACGTCCGCCTCAAGGAGCGCCAGACGCACCTCGCGCAACGCCTCCTTGATGTTGTCCTCGGTCATGACCCCCTGGCCGCGGAGCTTTTTGAAGACCGATTCGAGTTTTTCCGAAAGGCTGTCAAACATCGTGGGTTACATCGTCTCGTGGCGCATAATATTCTAAAAGGGGCTTACTATAAAGTAGGCGCCGGGGAACTGTCAAGAACTAATTGATTTCTAGAGTTTTATCACCTGTGCTGCGGCCAGCAGGCCCTCGGCCGTGGTCAGCATGTTGGTCGTGGCGCCGACCCTCAACTGGTCCTTGCGGCCGAAGAAATCCAGGCACAGGCCGCAGGAGAGGATCTCCACCCCCATGCCGGCCAGCTTTTCCAGGGCCTCAAGCACCTCCGAACCCTCGGTGGTGAGAAAGACGCCCGCGTTGAGGAAGAACATGCGGGAGGGGAGTTCACTTGTTTCCAACAGAGTGTGGATCAAGTTCTTCATCAGGAGCATCCCCAGTTCCTCCGGTCCGTCTCCCAGGCGGTTGGAGGTAATCAGCAACACCCGCTCTCCGCTTATGGGGGGGGACGCCGGAGCCGCCGTCGCCCCTTCCTTGCCGGCCGCGATGGTGAGCGCCCACCCTCCGCCGGCCTCTTGCCGTTCGCTTACCCGGCAGCCCCGGTTGCGGGCAAAGCGGGCCACGTTCTCCCGCGGCGCACCGTCATCCAGCAACACCTGGAGCTCTGCCACCTGTTCCAGGGCCTTCTTGACCGTGATGACCGGCGCGGGGCAGGCCATGCCCCTGCAATCGATGGTGTTCATGGTGTGTCGTCCCCTTGCGTGCGGTCATTCTCCGCTTCTTCTCTCGGCCAGATCGTGACAAAGGCCCCATCCTGATACCTGCTGACAAACGCCGGCAGCAAGCCCTCCCGTTTCAGGGCCTGCATGATATCCTCCCGTTCATCTCCGGCGAAGCGCAGGGCAAGGCCGCAGTCTGTCTGCAACTGGCGGGGGGCCGGGATGAGCAGGATCGACAGGCCGAGCGCCTTGAGCGCGTTCTCAGCCTTCATGACCCGGTGCGCCGAGTTGAATACCGCCAGCAGATGTCCTTCCTGAA
>DAIERH010000201.1 GCA_027346925.1 Geobacter sp. | reverse complement strand
GGTTCTTACGTTTCTGTGGAAGAATAACGCAGATTTCCCATAATGTCACATAGGCGTGACGGCAGCTTGACAATGGCGTGGTTGCGGACAAACGTAGTAGTGCCCTTATCGGGGCTTCCCATCCATATCATAGCTTTACTGCAACACCTGTCCAGCATCGGCTTCATTGTCCTCACCGCCTGGTTGTTCTCCAGCATCGCGCTGGCCGGCCGCGACCTCATCCTCATGCACTATGATGTGGATATCAAGGACAACCTCAAGGCGCGGGTCGTCCATACTCAGCTCACGGTTCTGGTGAGGGTCGTGTTGGTCATTATCGTCATCATTGCCGGTGCCAGCATCCTCATGACCTTCGAGAAAATCCGCCAGCTCGGCATGAGTATCCTGGCATCGGCGGGTATTGCCGGGGTGATCCTGGGGTTCGCGGCCCAACGCAGCCTTGCCGCTTTGCTGGCTGGTCTCCAGATCGCCCTGACCCAGCCCAGCCCATCCGCCTGGACGACGTGGTCATCGTGGAAGGGGAGTGGGGGGTGATCGAGGAGATCACCCTGACCTATGTGGTGATCAGGATCTGGGACCTGCGCCGCTTGGTCGTGCCGGTCACCTATTTCCTGGAAAAACCGTTCCAGAACTGGACGAGGACCTCGGCCAACGTGCTGGGGACGGTTTTCGTCTACACCGATTACCTTGTCCCGGTCGACGAGGTGCGCCAGGCGCTGCACGACATTCTGCGGGCTTCCGACAAGTGGGACGGCCGGGCATGGGGGCTCCAGGTGACCAACACCGGCGAACATGCCCTAGAGCTGCGCGCGCTGATGAGCGCCGCCGATGGGCCGACTGCGTGGGACCTGCGCTGCGAGGTGCGGGAGAAACTCATGGCGTTTCTCCGGGAGAGTTATCCCGACAGACTCCCGCGGGTTCGGGTGGGTCTTCACCGCCGGGAACCGTAATGAGTGAAAAAGGATGGAGAAGTGAAAATTCCGGAGCAGTCATTTCCTGTCGTGCAGCCGTTCCAGGAGCGCCACAGGAAAGTATCGGGCGATACCGGCGAGCAGGAGGACGGTCTGTCCATCCATGAGCGAGGCGGTCAGCGTCTCGCCGGTTAAGACATTGCGGTAGACCGTGTTCGGAGGATCGAAGGGGAGGGGCAGGGATGTCGTGCCCCAGACAGCGCTGCCGCAGGGTACGGCATCCGGCTCCTTGACCAGGCGGGAGAAGAAGCGGGGCGCCACGACGATGGCGGCCCTCCCGTTCAGGGTCCGGGCAAAGGCGCAGACGTTGTCCGCTTTCTCCCCCTCCGCCGCCATGGGGAGATACTCCCCCGCGTCAAACAGTTCCCGCTCCCGGTTCCGGAATCCCAGTGCGGTGCGGATCAGGTAGAGCTTGATCCTGCCGTCCCTTCGCGTTTCCAGCAACTCCTGCGCCAACAGGTCGCGCCGAACGCTCCCTTCCTGCTCCATCAGTTGGGCAAGCGCATCCCTTCGCAGCTGAAAATCCACCAGCCGGCGGTTGTCTGGGTCAACGAGGCTGAAGTCCCACAGCTCGTTCCCCTGATAGAAATCGGGCACACCGGGCGAGGCGATCTTGAGCAGCGTCTGGGAGAGGGAGGTGAACATTCCGCACGCGGAGGTCATGGTCTGGAACTGTTCCAACGCCCCGAGAAACTTGTTGACCTTGCCCTTCTTCAGGGTCGCATTGACAAAGGCAATAACCGCCTCCTCCCACGCTGCATTGGGGGCAACCCAACTCGTGTTGACCTTGGCTTCGCGCAGGGCCTTGATCATGTACTCCCCGATGCGCTGCCTGAACCGCGCAAATTCGGGATCTTCGACGCCAGCCAGGGGCCAGGCACCGATCAGGGTCTGGTAGAGGAGGTACTCCTCGTTGTGGTCGGGTGCCAGTTGCCCCTCCACAAGGCGCTTGTGCCTCCGGTTCAGCTTGCTCCAGTGTCCGAGCGCCTCGCGCCATGCCAGCGGCATCTCGGAGAGGCCGCTGATCCGCGCCCGGACGTCCTCGCTCCGCTTGGTATCGTGGGTGGAGGTGGCCAGAAGGGCGTGGGGCCGTGAGGCGCGGCGCTCCCGGTTCTGCTCGTGGAAATCCGCCAGTGAGAGTCCGAACCGCTCGGGTGCCCCTCCCACCTCATTGAGGGAGACGAGCCGGTTGTACAGGTACCAGGCCGTATCCTCCATCCCCTTGGCCGTCACCGGACTGGTGATCTGTTGGAAGCGCATGACGAAGTCGAGCCATCGGCACCGCTCGTCCCCTTCCACGCCGGCCCGTAAATCCAGGAGCAGGACGTCCCTGATGAAGTCAAAGACCGGGGGGCTCATGGCCGGGTTCCGGCGCCTGGCCCGGCCAACGGCGTACTCGATGTAGCGCCGGTCCCGTTCGGATACCTGGAAATCGGAGGTGTAGGTACGGTAGACCGGGAAGAAGGCGATCACCTCCACCAAGGCCTTGACCAGGCTCGGGAAGGTGAAGTCCAGGGTGTGACGGTTGACGCCGGCGATGATGTCCAGGTAGTGCCCCAAGGTGTTGATCTCGCTCGACATGGCGGACTGCATGACCAGTTTCTTCTTTTCGTACACCACTTCGGGCAGATTCAGGGCCGTGCGGGTAAAGCGGCGGTAGATCTTGTCGAAGGCCCGGGCGTTCTCCGTGGCCACGAAGATTCCACCCACCGCGTCGCCGAACGAGTAGCCGGTATCGCCGAACACCGGCCAGTCCGCCGGGAGCCACTCCCCGCGCATGAGGATCTTTTCGCTGACCACATAGAAGGGGAGGTAATCGGGATGATCGGCGCGTATGCGCTCGAAGCGCCGCGCAAGGCACGATTCGAGCCTCCGGATGCGGCGATCGTCGGTCCTCCTGTCCGGCCGCAGGCCGAGGCACGCACTGGCGAAGCAGCCGGCCTGGAGCCGGTGCAGGTACGCGGTAGGGGTGTAGAGGCCGTCGGCGTGATCCACACGGAGGCCGGTCACCTTGCCCTCGCGGATAAGCCCGAAGACCAAGCCGTGAACGGCGTTGAAGACATCCTCCCGTTCCACCCGGATCGCCCCCAGGGCGTTGATGTCGAAGAAGCGGCGGTAGTTGATCTCTTCCGTGGCCACGCGCCAGTAGGAGAGCCGGTAGACCTGCTCCCGCAGCAGCCGGTCGAGGAGGTCGAAACTGGCGGGAACCCCCGTCTCGCCGTTGAACAGCCGCACGTTCTCCGCAACGAATGCGTCGATCGTGTCGCTCTCCCCGCAGAGCTTGGCGAGCCGCCGCTTGATGACCTCCTTTTCCCGGTACCGTTCCGCCACTCTGTCCGGCTCCCGTTCGGTGTAGGGGGGAAGGTGTTCGAGGGCGGTCATGATGCTCAACAGCTCCTGGAAGTGGGGATTGTCGTTTCCCAGCTCCCGCTCCAGCTCATCCCGGCGAAGGGAAAGGACCCGACCGTAGGACTCGGGCATGACGGGGAAGCGATGCTCATAATAGCCGACAATGAAGGCCCCATCATCAACGGCGAGCCGCAGTTCCCCGTTCTCCAGCACGGCGCCGTACTGGTCCCCCAGGATGGGGAGCAGCACCCGGTTTCGCATCGCCTGCTTCACCGGGCTCCAGTCGATGTCGAAGAACCCGGCATAGGGAGAGCTGGGGCCGTTCTCCAGCACATCCGTCCACCAGGCGTTCCCGCTCTCCTCCACACACATGTGGTTCGGCACGATGTCGAGCAAAAGCCCCATGCCGTGGCTGCGGAGTTCATCCGCCAGCCCGTCGAATTCCTCCGCCCCCCCGGCCTCGGGATTGATGGTAGCGTGGTCGATGATGTCGTAGCCGTGCGGACTCCCCCTCCTGGCCCTGAGGCAGGGGGAGGCGTAGATATCGCTGATCCCCAGGGTGTGCAGGTAGGGGAGCAGTTCCGCTGCATCGCTGAAGCGGAACCGGCCGTTGAACTGGAGACGGTACGTGGCGGTGGGGATGCGAGGCTTGGGAAGGCCTTGGTCTTTCACGTCAGGGCTCCTTCCGATAGAGGGCGAAACTCTGCCCCGCCATGGCAACCTGTCGCTCGCCGCGGACGGTTGCCGGCAGCGGGGAGCCGGGGCCGTTCCAGTCATGGCCAGCGCTGTCCAGAAGCTTGCGCCAGCTTCCCGCAGCGGGAAACGGGAAGCGCGCCTCGCGGGAAAAGTTAAACAGTGAGAGGAGCCGTTCATCACCGCTCCACCGCTCCATGAAGAGGAGACGCTCCGTTTCCAGGGCACGAACCGCCAGGTTCTTTCGCTCCAACAGGGCCAGCGCAGGCCGTTCTCTTCGCAGGGAGATGAGGGTACGGCAGAGGGCCAGGAGCGTCCGGTGGCGCCCCCTGCCCCGCAGGTCCCAGGCGAGCCGGGAGCGGGCAAAGGTCTCACGCGCGGCCGGGTCGGGAGGTTTGCCCCGGTAGCCGGCCGCCTCGAACTCCTCCCTTCTCCCCCGGCGAACCGCCGCCACGAGGTCCGGATCGGAGTGGTCGATGAAGTAGAGAAACGGCGCGGTCTCGCCGTACTCCTCACCCATGAACAGCAGGGGGACGCAGGGGGAGAGGAACAGTACC
>DAIERH010000200.1 GCA_027346925.1 Geobacter sp. | reverse complement strand
GCCTGGCCTGCTTCCGGGCTGTCACGGCGGCCGGCTGCGAGCATCAGCCGCAGGTCGTGGGCAGCGGCCGAAAAAGCACCGGCATGTCCTGCTTCAATTGGATCAACACCATCCTGGGCAATCTGAAAACAACCATCGCCGGGACGTGCCACGCCTTCGACTTCGAGAAGTACGCCGGCCGCTACCTGGCGGAAATCCAGTACCGGTTCAACCGGCGCTTCGACCTGCGCTCCATGTTCGGCCGCCTGCTGCATGCCTGCGTCGGCACCGGCAAGCGACCCGAGGCGTGGTTGCGCTTGGCTGAATTTCAGAGCTAATCAGGTCCCATTTTGAGTCTTGACCCTAATTTTTTGAATTGCCATTATTCTCCCTCCTTCTATTGTCCAACTCGTTATTGATGGGTTTCCGCATATAAGGAACAAGTTACTCATATAAGGAAATTGTTCCCAATATAGGTAATCTTGTGGGTTACTTTTATAAGGAACTTTAGATGGTTTAGCGTATTCCCTCGACCGCGGATGCACTTCATGCAAGACGTCACTTCACACCATCAGTTCATCACCCCACAACCCGCTCTTCCAGTTCCTTATCCCCGCGGATCAGGCCGTAACGCACCCGCCAGACCCTTTCTTTCGCATCCCACTTGCCTCCCGCACCTTTCAATCTTTCCCTGAGCGCCTTCATAGTGAACGGCACCTGCACCAGGACGATGTCCGTATCCCGGAGCCGTGGTGGCCCCTTGCCCGGCCTTTCCTCTACGATTATCTCGACGGTCTTCAATCGGACGTCGCGAATTTCGTCATACCGGTACCGGACGCAGAGGAGGGCATCGCCGTATTTCTCCACCAGCCGCATCGTCCCTTTTTGTCCCGGTTTCAAGTGGGTGTGTGATTTCATGTCTTTCAGCATGATTTCTCCGCTTGCAAACGCCACAACGCTCCATCAGGCAAAAAGGCCCCGTATTCCGTTGCAGGAATGCGGGGCCTTTATCCACCTGTCAGCCGTTCTCATCACCATGTTCATCACCCATACCAGGGGAGTTCACCAATCCATGGCGCCAGAATTATCCAAACACCCTGTGAAAGTCAACATAACATTGTGATTTATCAAATTTATTTTATTCATTAGTTCGGGCAAACAAATACAGCCAAGCACATCACCCGGCCCGCAGCCCCAGCCACAACCCCACCGGCACGAACAGCATCGACGCCAGATTCCCCAACAATACGATGGCCGCGACCTTGTCCGGCTCCTGCCGGTATTTCTCCGCAACGATGAAGCAGAACACCGCCGGCGGCAGGGAGGCGAACAGGTACATCTGACCGCGCTGGGCCGAGGTCAGGGTCAGCAGGTGGTCCAGGAGCCAGGCAACGGCCAGCCCCGTGACCGGACAGGCAATGGCGCCCGCCAGGCCAATACGCCAGGAGCGGAGGCTGACGTCGATCATGCGCACGCCAAGGGCGAAGAGCATGATCGGGATGCTCGTCTCCCCCAGCATCCTTAACGCCTGGAGCAAAGGCGCGGGGAGGGAAAGCCGGGCAAGGGAAAAAAGGATGCCGCCGATTATGGCGGCCATTATGGGGCTGGCCAGGAACCGGAAGAACGGGGTGTGCACACCCGTGCGGCCGGATTCGACGACCTTGATGCCGACGGAAAAATATACCAGGATACCGGCCGTGAACAGGGCGACCGCCGGCGCCAGTCCGGCCGGGCCGAAGGCGAATGCCGCCAGTGGGAGCCCCATGTTGCCGCAGTTGTTGAACATCATGGGGGGGACGAAGGTGCGGCCGTCGTAGCCCAGCAGGCGGGCGACGGGCCAGGCGAGCAGGGCCGAGCCGAGGGATATGGCAGCGCCCGCCAGGAACAGGGTGGTGTTCTGGGCAAGGTCGAACTCCCTGCCGGCCAGGGCGGAGAAGATCAGCATGGGGCTGAGCACGTCCATGGTGAGGCGGTTGACGGCCGTCATGTCGGCCCGCACCGTGCCGGGCCGCAGGCGGGCATAGACGTAGCCGGCCGCCACGATGATAAATACCGGCAGGATGATGCCGATGATCCGTTCAAACAGGGCCATGGTGGGGTTCCTTCAAGGGCGCGATCACGGGGGCTGAAGCAGGCGGGAACGGTGCTAGACGTACTTCGCGATATTCTTCAGCGCCCGTTCCAGCCGCTCCAGGCTGTGGGCCTCGATGGTCCAGACCGCGTCAGGGGCGTACCGCTTGAGCAGGCTGAAAACCTGATCAAAGTCGATCTTGCCCTCTCCCAGGGGGAGGTGCTCGTCGGCCTTGCCGTGGTTGTCGTGGATATGGCTCTCGGCGATGAACGGTCCCAGCTCCCTGAACCATTCCTCCAGGCTCACGGTGGTGAACAGGTGGAAGTGCCCCACGTCGAAGCAGTGGCGGAAGCAGGGGTCGTCCATGCCCTCCAGGAGCGCCCGCAGGGTGGAGGGTTCCTTTTCGAAGATGTTCTCCACGGCAATGGTGCAGCCCAGTTCCCTGGCGCGGGGGAGGAACTCCCGCCAGAAGGCGATGCTGTTCTTCAGCCAGGCCATGCGGTTGTCGCCGTAGCGCAGGTCGTCGTAGCCGGGATGAAAGACGATCACCCGCGGCCGCAGCAGTTCGGCGGCCTGGAAGATCTGCCGGAAGCGGAGCCGGGTGGCTTCCCGGATCGCGCTGTCCAGCGCCCCGGGGTTCAGGTCCATGAACGCGGCGTGGATGGTGGTTGCCAGCCCCGCGTCATGGAGCGCCTGGGCCTGGGTGGCCAGCTCCTCCCAGACCATGGTGTCCAGGGCGTCGGCCGGAAGATAGATCTCGGTGTTGAGGCGGTTGGCGAGGACATGGTCCAGGTGGCCGGACAGGCGGGGATAGGGGACGTGGCAATGGATGCGGTTATTCATGGCTGGCGTGCTCTCTGCGGTGTTTTGTTATGAGGTCGTCCGTGGCGGGACGTCCCACCAGGTCCTCCAGCTTGGTGATGGCGCTTGGGTCGCCCAGGACGATCAGGGTGTCGCCCCCCTCTATCCTGGCCTGGGAATGGGGGTTGAAGACCATCTTGCCGTGCCCCTTCTTGATGCCGACGATGATCACGCCGGTCTCCTTGCGGAACCCGGAGCTGACCAGGGACTCGCCGGCAAAGGCCGACTGGGGCGGGATGGTGATCTCCTCCATCTGCAGGTCCAGGTGGTCGCTGCCGGTGGCGATCTCGATGAAGTCCACCACGTTGGGTCGCAGGATCGACTGGGCCATCCTGGTGCCGCCGATGAAGTAGGGTGAAACCACCTTGTTGGCCCCGGCCCGCTTGAGTTTGATGTCCGAGCCCTCCTCGCCGGAACGGGCCAGGATGTACAGGTCCGGGTTCAGGCCCCGGGCGGTGAGGGTGATGTACACGTTGGACGTGTCGGAGGTGACCACCGAGATCAACCCCTTGGCGCGCTTGATCCCGGCCTTGAGCAGGGTCTCGTCCAGGGTGGCGTCCCCCTTGAGGAACAGGTAGCCCTCCTCCTCCAGCCGTTCCAGGGTTTCGGGTTCCTTCTCCACAACCACAAAGGGGATCGGCTTCGCGGCGAACTCCTTGCAGATGAGCGATCCGATCCTGCCGTACCCGCAGACGATATAGTGGCCCCGCAATTTATCGATCGACTTTTCCACTTTTTTCCTCCCGATGATCCGCTGGAACTGCCCCTCGAACATGATCTGGGCCAGGCTGCCCACGATGTAGCCCAGCACGCTGACCCCAACCACGATCAACACCATGGTGAATACCTTACCGCTGTCGGACAGGTCGTGCACCTCCTTGAAACCCACGGTTCCCAGGGTGATGACCGTCATGTACAGGGCGTCGAGGAAGCGCCACTTTTCGATGGTCATGTAGCCGATCGTCCCGGCCGATACCAGCAGGGCGAGGACCATCATCGATATTTTCAGGTGCCGTACGGGGTCCATGGTTCCGTGCAGATTACCCGCTGATCCCGTAAAATTCAAGGGATGTTTGTTTCCCGGGCCGGCACCGTCTCCGGAGCAGGGAGTGATGGCGGCGGATTCGGACGCGGCGCCGATGCGGTCAACCGCTTAATGATGCGCAAAACCGGAAGGTTAGAGTTGACAAACGCTGCATACTGTATACAATGCAACAAAATTCATCCCGGAGCCCCTCTTCTATGAAACGACCGATCGAAAAGCACCTCACCCTGCGCGAAAAGATCCTGGAAAACATCCGCGATGCCATCATCTCCGGCTCGCTCAAGGCCGGCAGCAGGGTGTCGGAGCCGGAGCTGGCCGAACGCTACGGGATCAGCCGCACCCCGATCCGCGAGGCCTTCCGTCAGTTGGAATCGGAAGGCTACCTGACGGTGATCCCGAGGCGGGGAGCGGTGGTCAGCGAGTTCAGCGAAAAGGACGTGGAGGAGTTTTACGCCATAAAGAGCATTCTGGAAGGGTATGCGGCCCGGCGCGCCTGCGAGAAACTGACCGATAAGGAACTGGGCCGGCTTCAGGCCATCAACGACCGGCTCTCGGAACTGGCCGAACATAACGATATCAAGACATTTTTCAAGATCCACGGCGATTTCCACGATACGTTCATC